>JBFIDC010000109.1:0-9576 GCA_041581495.1 Nocardioides sp.
ACGCGGTCTACAGCAACCTGCGCGGTGACGTGCCGGAGAAGATCAAGATCCGCTATGAGGACCTCAAGCACCTCAACCCCGCCATCGTCTGCTGCTCGCTGACCGGGTTCGGGATGACCGGACCGCGTCGCAACGAGCCGGGTTATGACTACGTGCTGCAGGCGCTGGCCGGCTGGATGGACCTGACCGGTGAGCCCGAGGGCCCACCCTCGAAGTCGGGGCTCTCGATGGTCGACTACAGCGGTGGTTTCGTGGCGGCGATCTCGCTGCTGGCCGGGATCCACGCGGCCCGCCGCGACGGGGTCGGCATGGACTGCGACGTCAGCCTCTATGACACCGCCATCGGCATGCTCACCTACCCGGCCGCCTGGCACCTGAACGCCGGCTTCCAACCGGTCCGCACCCGACACTCGGCGCACCCCTCGCTGGTGCCCTTCCAAGCCTTCGAGGCCAAGGACGGCTGGATCGTCGTCGGTTGCGCCAAGGAGAAGTTCTGGCAGCGACTGGTCGTCGTCCTCGAGCGTGAGGAGTGGGGCACCGACCCGCGCTTCGCGACCTTCGCCGATCGCGACCGCAACCGCGAGGTCCTGCTAGCCATGCTCGAGGACATCTTCCTCACCAAGACCATGGACGAGTGGCTCGAGCCGCTCGGCGCCGCCGCGATCCCCTCGGCCCGCATCAACGACGTCTCGGCCGCGCTGGTCGAACCGCACACCGCGGCCCGGGACCTGGTCGTGGAGACCGAACACCCGCGCTACGGAACGGTGCGCCAGGTGGCCTCGCCGGTCCGCGTCGGAGACCAGGCGCCGGCCTATCGTCGCGCCCCGCAGCGCAACGAGGACGCCGACCACGTGCTCGCCGGGATCCTTGGCTACGACGCCGAGAAGGTGGCCGGGCTCACCGAGGACGGGGCGTTCGGTTGAGCGACTCCTCACCCGCGCCGACCGCGACCCAGACCCTGGCCGACTGGGCGCTGGGGCTGAGCCTGGACGACGTGCCGATCCCGGTGATCGAGGCGGTGTCTCGGCACCTGCTCGACGGGCTCGGGACGGCGTTGGCGGCCGCGCGACTCGAAGCCGCCGTGCCTGCCGTCACCGTCGCCGCCGGCTTGGGCGGCCCGGCTGAGGCCACAGTGATCGGTCAGGCCGGCAAGGTCGGCGCACCCGCCGCCGCTCTGGCCAACGGCACCCTGGTGCACGCGCTGGACTTCGACGACACCCACGCCGGCGGCTTGGTGCATGCCACCTCGGCGGTGCTGCCGACGTTGCTCGCCGTCGGTGAAGAGGTCGGGGCCTCCGGCGAGGAGTGCTTGCTCGCCGCCGTCGCCGGCTATGAAGCGGTCTGCCGGATCGCCGGTGCCGCACCCCATGCCTTCCACGCCCGCGGACTGCACGCCACCTCGGTCGCCGGCGTGTTCGCCTCTGCTCTCGTGGCGGCCCGCCTGATGGGCCTGGACCACAAGACCACCGTCGATGCCCTGGGAATCGCGGGCAGCCAAGCGGCCGGCCTGTTGGAGTTCCTCGCCACCGGGTCGTCCACCAAGCAACTCCACCCGGGGCTGGCCGGGCAGTCCGGCATCATCGCCGCCCGACTCGCCGAGGCAGGCGCCGACGGCCCCGCCTCGGTCCTCGAGGGCGAACGCGGTCTCTATGCCGCGCTGGCCGATGCGCGGCCCGGTGCCGCCGCGGTGACACAGGGTCTGGGCGAGCGCTGGGAAGCAACCCAGATCACGATCAAGCCCTACCCGTCGTGCCAGTTGATGCACGCGGCACTCGACGCCGTTCGCGCGGTGCTGGCAGACCTGCCTGGCTCGGTCGGGCCCACAGACATCGCCTCGGTCGCCGTCGACATCCACCCCGACAGCGCCGACATCGTGTGCCTGCCTCGACGCGACAAGGTCGCCCCGCGCACCGTCTATGACGCCAAGTTCTCGCTGCCGTGGAGCGTGGCCGCGCTGGTCATCGATGGCGCCGTCGATCTGAACACCTACGTCGAGGACGACCTGGGTCGCCAGGACCTGCTCGACCTGGCCCAGCGGGTCGAGGTGCGCGTCGTGCACTTCCCCGGCGTCGCGGCCGATGCACCGGGTCGCGCCGAGATCACCCTTGCCGACGGCCGGGTGCTGGGTGGCGGGGTGCCGCGCAGTGCGGGCGGGCCCAATCGCCCCCTCGACGACCAGGCCTTCCGGGCCAAGTTGGTCGGCACCGTTGGCGACGCGGAGTTGGCCGCGTCGTTGGTCGCCGCCATCGAAGAACTCCCCAAGGCTGCCGACCTCACCGCCGTGACGGCGTTGCTACGAAAGGCTCCCCATGAGTGATGTGACTCTGCCCCCGATCCTGCCGCTGGACGCGGACGGGGCGGTGGTGCACCCCGGCGATTTCGTCGCCCAATACGCCTGGTGCCTCGACCGCGCCGGTGAACTGCTCGCCGAACACGGCCTGAGCCTCGCCAACGCCGTCACGACCTATGACTTCTCCACGCCGGCGACCCGCGACGTCTATCGGCGCACCCACCGCGAGCGTCTCTCGCGCCTGGGTGGCGACGGGGTGTTCCCCGGTGCCGGCGGCATCCTGCTCGACGAGGTGGGGCACCCCGAGGCGCTGGTCCGACTCGAGGTGACGGCTTCTGACGAGAAGTTGGTCGGGGTCAACCCCGGTTGGGCGCGCTATGAGACCTTGACCTACTACCCGGGGGTCCAGGCCGGGCGCACGCTCTATATGAGTGGCTTCGCGGCGTTGGACATGGAGACCCAGCAGGCGCTGCACGAGGGAGACCTGCTGGCCCAGGCGCGCACGACGTACGCGGCCATCGTCGAGGTCATCGCCGAGGCCGGCGGCGGCCCGGAGCACCTGACCTCGTTGGTGGAGTACGTCTGCCCCGACGCACTGGGACACGAGGACCTGCTCGATCAGGCGCGCGTCGAGGTGTTCGGCCCGGATGCCCCCGCCGCCGAGCGCTACCCGTGCGCCGGGCTGTTGCGCGATGAGTTCCTCTTCGAGGTCTTCCCCACGGCGGTCCTGCCGTGACCCTGCTGACAGACGAGTTGCGCGCGCTGGTCGGCCGCACCGCGACCTACACCGCTCCCGACCCGTTGGGGCGGCCGGCGCTGCGCTACTTCGCCAGCGCCGTTGGCGATCACAACCCGATCTACACCGACGACGAGGCCGCTCGCGCGGCCGGCTACGACGGCGTTGTCGCCCCGCCGACGCTGGTGTGCGAGACCAACCAGATCGTCAACAACCCGCGCGACGAGGACGGCTTCCCGGGCCACGAGTGGGGCATCGAACTGCCCGGCACCCGTCTGGTGCGCGGCGGCAACGACTACACCTTCCACCAACCGGTGAGCCCCGATGACGTGCTCACCGCGACCTGGGAGATCACCGACATGACCGAGCGCACCACCGGCTCGGGCCAGCCGATGCTCATGGTCACCTCGAAGGCCACCTTCACCAACCAGCGCGGTGACCTGCTGGTCGAGAACGAGGAGACGTTGATCTATCTGGGACGGGCATCATGACCGGGTCTCGGCAGGCTCGACCGGGGATCGGCGACCACGCGCCGGCGCTTGAGCGCACCATGCACCTGGCCGACATGGTCGCCTACGCGGGATCGACCTGGGACTGGCACCGACTGCACTACGACGGCGCCTGGCTCGAGGCCAAGGGCATCCCCGCCCCGGTGGTGGACGGGCAGATGTTCGGCGCACTGATCGCCCAGCAACTGCAGGACTGGTTCGGTCCCCAGGCGCGCCTTCAGGGCCTGCGGTTCCGGTTCAAGAACCTCGTCTATGCCGGTGAGACGATCTCGTGCTCCGCGGTGATCACCGCGATCGAGGACGACGTGGCCAAGGTCGACTGCCGCATCGACGTGCTCGGCGACAACGCCCGAGTGGCCGTGGCTCCCGCCTCGGCGGAGGTGCGCCTCGCGTGAGCCGATCATGAGCGTGGCCATCGTCGGCGTCGCCGAGTCCGACCTCGGCGACACCGGTCTCTCGATCCTGGGTCTGCAGACCCAGGCCATCACTCGCGCCCTGGCCGAGTGCGGATTGAGCCTCGCCGATGTCGACGGTCTCGCGACCACCGGCGTCTCCCGGTTCTCCGCGACGCAACTCGCCGACCACCTGGGTGTGGTCCCCACGTGGACCGACTCGACCTTCGCCGGCGGCAGTGCCTTCGAGATGTTCGTGGCGCGTGCTGCTCAGGCCATCGAGGCCGGCCAGTGCTCGACGGTGGTGATCTCCTTCGCCTCCAACCAGCGCTCGGCACGCAGTCGGTCGCTGGGTGGGGTCTATGAACCGCACACCCCCGAGGCGCAGTTCGAGGCGCCGTACGGCGCGCTCTATCCCGCCTCCTACTACGCGATGGCTGCCGGCGCCTATCTGCACAAGTACGGCGCGACCCGCGAGCAACTCGCCGAGGTCGCCGTGGCCGCCCGCGAGTGGGCGCTGCTCAACCCGGTGGCCTTCCGCCACGAGTCCGGGCCGCTGAGCGTCGATGACGTGCTCGGCGCCCGCATGCTGTCGACGCCGCTGACCACTGCCGACTGCTGCCTGGTCACCGACGGCGGCGGCGCCGTGGTGCTGACCTCTCTGGAGCGGGCCCGCGACCTGCCGAAGCCGCCCGTGGTGGTGCTCGGCTATGGCGAGGCCACCACCCACACCTCGATGACCACCGTCGACGACATCACCATCACAGGCGCAGCGATCTCGGGACGGGCGGCGTTCCAGCGGGCCGGGCTCAGCGTCGCGGACGTCGATGTCGCGCAGGTCTATGACTCCTTCACCATCACCGTCCTGCTCTCTCTGGAGGCCCTCGGGTTCTGCGGGCTGGGTGAGGCGGCGTCGTTCATCCAGGACGGACTGATCCGACCCGGTGGCGCGCTCCCGCTCGACACGTCCGGCGGTGGCCTGTCGTATTGCCACCCCGGTCAGTTCGGGGTCCTGCTCCTGGTCGAGGCGGCTCGCCAACTGCGTGGTGAGTGCGGTGCCCGGCAGGTGGCGGGGGCCGAGGTCGCCTTGGCCCATGGCACCGGCGGCATCCTCTCCACGCACGCCACCGTCCTCTTGGGGGTGGACCGATGACCGAGTCGATGCAGCCTGCCCAGCCCGATGAGATGACCCAGGCCTGGTGGGATGCGACCCGCGAGGGCCGCCTGCTGGTCCAGTCGTGCCAGGCATGCGGCCACCGCCAGCACCCGCCGCGCGCGGTGTGCACCGGCTGCGGCTCGACCGAGCACCTCGACGACATCGAGTCGACCGGCCTCGGAAGCGTCGACGCCTGCACCGTGGTCGAGCGCGCCCCGGCCGAGGGCCTCACCCCGCCGTACGTCGTGGCCCGGGTCCGCCTCGACGAAGGCGTGATCCTGCTGAGCAACATCGATACCGAGGCGCCCTACGAGGTCACCATCGGCGACCCCGTCCGGCTGACCTGGCGCGAACTTGCCGACGGTCGTCGCCTACCCATCTTTGAACCCGCACCAGAGGAGAACCGATGAAGTTCGAGCTCGACGAGGACCAGCGCGAGTTCCGGGCGCTGCTGCGCTCGTTCGTCGACAAGGAGATCATTCCTGTCGCCCGCGAGTGGGAGCAGTCCGGCCGCTACCCGACCGAGATCATCGAGGGCATGGCCGCGATGGGCTTGTTCGGCATCACGGTTCCCGAGGAGTACGGCGGCCTCGATCTCGACCCGGTCTCGTTCGCCCTGGTCTTCGAGGAGCTGGCCCGCGGCTGGATGGGCATCGCCGGCATCCTCGGCAGCCACTCGCTGGCCTGCCGGATGATCGCGATGCACGGCACCGAGGAGCAGAAGCAGCGCTACCTGCCCGAGCTTGCGACCGGGGTGCGGCGCACGGGGATCGGCCTGACCGAACCCGACGCCGGCACTGACCTCCAAGGCATCCGCACGACGGCCAAGCTGGACGGGGACAACTACACCGTCAGCGGCACCAAGATGTGGATCACCAACGCCCGCTATGCCAACCCGTTGCCGGTGCTGGTCAAGACCGACCCGTCGGCAACGCCTGCCCACAAGGGCATGTCTGTGCTGTTGGTCGATGCAGACACCCCCGGGTACGAGGTCACCCGCGACATTCCCAAGATCGGCTACAAGGGCACCGAGTCGTGCGAGGTCCTGCTCGACAAGGCCCAGGTCCCGACCAGCCAACTGCTCGGCGGTGTCGAGGGCAAGGGCATGCAGCAGGTGCTTTCCGCCCTGGAGTGGGGCCGGGTCAACATCGCGGCCCGCTCGGTCGGGATCGCCCAGCGCGCCTACGACGAGGCGCTGGCCTACTCCCGTGAGCGCCAGGCCTTCGGGCAGCCGATCGCGGACTTCCAGGCCATCCAACTCAAGCTCGGCACGATGGCCACCAACCTCCAGGCCGCGCGGCTGATGGCCTACTGGGCCGCCGACGCCGTCCGCCAGGGTCGCGCTGATGCGCACACCGGGATGGCCAAGATCTTCTGCTCCGAGGTCGCCCTCGAAGGAGCGATCGACTCGATGAAGGTGCACGGAGGCTACGGATTCTCCACCGAGTTCGAGGTGGAGCGGCTCTATCGCGACTCGATCCTGATGAGCATCGGCGAGGGCACCAACGATGTGCTGCGCACGGTGGTCGCCAAGGCGCTTGTGAAGGGGGAGGCTTCCGTTGGCTGAGGCAGCACTGGCGCGTTCGGCGCTCTACATTCCCGGCGACCAGCCCGACAAGTTGGCCAAGGCCTTCGACCGCGGTGCGGACGAAGTCATCGTCGACCTTGAGGATGCCGTCTCGCCGTCGGGCAAGGACGCGGCCCGCCAGGCCGTACGTGTCTGGCTGCATGACCTGCCCAACCTCGATGTCGGGGTCTGGATCCGGATCAATTCTGGGGACCTGCGCACCCTCGACGTCCAAGCGATCGCCGATGCTCCGGCCTTGACGGGTGTCGTGGTGGCCAAGACCGAGACGGCCGAGGAGTTGGTCGACCTCGACCGGTTGCTGTCCTCGCTCGGCTCGACGATCCGAGTCGTACCCCTGCTGGAGAGCGCCGCGTCCGTGTTGCGCGCCTCCGAGATCGCCGCGGCGCCTCGGGTGCAACGGCTTCAGGTCGGTGAGGCCGATCTGCGGGCCGACATCGGCGTGACCCTGGGACCCGACGAGCGCGAACTGCTCTATGTCCGCTCGGCGATCGTCTTGGCGGCGACCGCTGCCGGGATCGCGCCCCCGATCGCACCGGTCTCGACGAACTTCCGTGACCTCGACGCCTACCGCGAATCCACCGAAGCGATGGCCCGGATGGGCTTCGTCGGTCGTGCCTGCATTCACCCGGCTCAGGTCGCGATCGCCAACGAGGTCTTCACCCCGACCCAGGACGAGATCGCCTCCGCGCTCGACATCCTCGACCGCCTCGAGGCGGCCGGTTCGGGCATCGCGCTCGACGCGCAGGGCCGGATGCTCGATGAGGCCATCGCCCGCCAGGCCCGCCGCGTCCTCGCCCTTCGTCGTTGACCAACAGGAGAAACCCATGACCAAGAACGTCGTCATCACCGGCAGCACCCAGGGCATCGGCAACGCCCTGGCCCGAGAGTTCGCCGGGCGCGGGCACTCCGTCGTCATCACCGGCCGCTCGCAAGAGACCGTCGACAAGGCGGTGGCCGAGGTCGCTGGCGACGCCCCGGCGGCCAAGGTCGTGGGTCACGCCACCGACGTCACCGACCCGGTCGCCCTCCAGGGCCTGTGGGACCGAGCGATCGTCGACCTCGGCAGTGTCGACCTGTGGATCAACAACGCGGGCGTCGCGAACACGACTGCCGACATCGTCGACACCGACGTCGATGACATCCGCACCATGGTCACCACCAACATGCTGGGCACGATCTATGGCTCGCAGGTCGCCGTGCGTGGGATGGCCGCGCAGCCCGGCGGTGGTCAGTTGTTCAACATGCTCGGTGGCGGCAGTGACGGCAAGATCCGCCCCAACATGGGCGTCTACTCCTCCACCAAGCGCGGCCTCGACCTCTTCACGCAGGCGCTGGTCAAGGAGACCAAGGACTCCGGTGTGCGCGTCGGCCAGATCCGCCCCGGCCTGCTGATCACCGAGGGTTGGCTGCGCGAGGCCGCCCGCGCCCCCGAGCAGGTCTCCTCCCAGCGCCGGATCCTCAACATCCTGCTCGACGATGTCGACGACGTGACGCCCTATCTCGTCGAGAAGATGCTCGGCTCCACCAAGACCGGCGACTCCATCGCTTGGCTCACCACCGGCCGCCTCACCAAGCGCTTCATGACCCCCGGCTTTGCCAAGAAGCACGACGTCCTGGGGCGGCACGGGCTGTGAGTTGGCAGGTCGCGCGTCGCGACGCCCGGATCTGCCGAAGACAGCGCGGATGTGGACTCGCCTAACGTCATCCGATTCGTGGCCTCTAGCCCTCGATGTTGATGACGTTACGAGCACGGGTGACCTTGTAGACGAGCCGGTGCTCGTCGGTGATTCGCCTCGACCAGTGCCCGGTGAACTGCGGTCCTGGGCTTGACACCAGAGGTAGTCCTCCCAGGCGTTGGAGTCCCAGACCAGCAACGCGCTCAGTCGATGTCGAGCAGGTCGTGCTGCTCGCCGTCCCCGGCCTCGAGGCGCTCCATGGCGTCGAGCAGGTGACGGGCGTTGGCCGGCGAACGCAGGAGGTACGCCGTTTCGCGAAGTGACTCGAAGTCGGCCAACGACATGATCACGACCGGTTCGTGGCCAGCGCGCGTGATCACGACCGGCTCGCGGTCGCTAACCACGCTATCGAACAGTTCGGCGTAGCGGGCGCGTGACTCGGTGTAGCTGAGCGTCTTCATAGCTCCTCCTGTGCAGAGAACCGTACGAGACGATTGAGGTGTGGACCACGGGTCCTACTCATGCCGCGGAGTGGTGCCGATCCGAGTTCGCGTTGATGGCGCGGGTGCCGGTGTGGTCGACGAGGTACGTGGCGCCGTGGGGGTCACGCCAGAGGTAGATGCCTGGGAAGGGTTGTTTGACCTGCCACCGACCGTGGGTCTTGATGCGGTGGTGGGTGGTGGTCATCGGGCCGTAGTTCCCTATCCCGCTGGCGCCGCCGGCGTCGAACGGGGTGGTGTGGTCGAGCTGCATCGATCTTGTGGTGCAGGAGGAGAAGGCGAACGTGTCGGCCGGCGTCATCAGATGCACGGCCTGTCTATGTCGATCGGGGATCTCATAGGCGTCCACGGGTGCCTGGTCGTTTAGGTCGAGGACCTGCTGGATCTTGAAGCGACAGTTGGGGCCGAGGACGCTCCGCACCCAGGTTTCGGTGACGGGCCCGTGACCTTCAACCCGGTTGATCCGCTCACCGTCGGGGTTGTCGACGCCGTCGGCGTAGGTGTGCACGAACAGGGTCACCGTGGGCAGTAGGTCGTGGGTCGGGGTGTCGTCTGGTTTCCCGGGGTTGCCCAACAGCAGGAGTGCGGCGTGGACCCGGCGTTCATCCTCAGTCGCGTCGGGCATGAAGTCGGCTAGTGCCGCTGACTTCGCAGTCACGGCGGTCTCGATCTGGCCGATGGTCGCGACGTCGGCGCGGATCAGGAAGCTGGCCATCCCGTTGGCCTCGG
>JBFIDC010000110.1:0-9553 GCA_041581495.1 Nocardioides sp.
CGCGAGTTCCTGGTGCCGGGGGTCTTCGTGCAGACGGTGATCTTCGGGGCCACCTTCACCGGCTACAGCCTGGCCGAGGACCTGCAGAAGGGCATCGTGGATCGGTTCCGGTCGCTGCCCATGTCGCCCTCGGCCGTGGTGACCGGCCGCACCATCTCCGACGTCGGTATCAACGTGATCAGCCTGGGAGTGATGGCGGTGACCGGACTGGCGATCGGTTGGCGGATCCGCACTTCAGTCGTCGACGCGGTCATCGGCCTGCTCATCATCGTGGTGTTCGCCTACGCCATCTCCTGGATCATGGCGCTGGTCGCACTCATCGTGCGTACGCCCGAGGTCGTCAACAACGCCTCGTTCGTGGTGATCTTCCCGGCGACGTTCTTGGCCAACACCTTCGTCTCGACCACGAGCATGCCTGGGCCGGTGGCGACCTTCGCCAACTGGAACCCCGTCTCGGCGGTCGCCCAAGCGGCGCGTGAACGGTTCGGCAATCTGGGTCCGGACGCGGTGGTGCCCGACGTGTGGTCGCTGCAGCACCCCGAGCTCTACACGCTGATGTGGGCGGCGATCATCGTGGCGATCTTTGCGCCGCTCTCGATCCGCCGCTACCAGCGCACCGCGAGCCGCTAGGTCAGCGTCGTTCAGCTGACGCTGGACTGCACTTCTTCGATGGTGACCTGGTCGTCGTCGGCCGGCGCGCTGACCTCGGGCGCCTCATCGAAGTCGGTGAAGCTGACCTCGCCGGAATCCTCGCCCTCGGTGGTGATCTGCACCAGGTAGTGGGTGCCGGAGACGCGGATCAAACCGGTGCCGTCGTCGCGATCGGGTTGGCTGGAGACCACGCTGATGACCTCTTCACCGTCGAGTTCTTCGACCTCGCCCTTGGTGTAGGTCTTGTCGGTGGCTTCCTCGTCGACGAGGCTGTCGATGAAGTCGTCGATCTGGCAGAACTGCGCGAACGAGCTGTCGTCGGCCGGCAGCTTGACCCAGCGGCCGTCGACGACATCGACGATCTGCTCGGCGAGGTCATCGCCGGCGCTGGCCACCCAGAAGGCGTCGTCGGGCTTGAACCACATCGTGCCGCCGACGCCGAGCAGTTCGGCCGTCGCGTCCTCGATTCCGACGCTCCCGGTGCAGTCGCCGCCCTCGCCGAGGCTCATGTCGATGCTGATGGCCTGGCCGTCGGCATTGATCGTGCCCTTGATGCTGACCGCGGTGAGTTCGCCCATGGCCGCGTTGGCGGCGTCGGCGATCTCCTGGGCAGACAGGGCGATGAACTCTTCGGCGTCCTTGTCGGCCTCACTGTCGCCGCTGCAGGCGCTGAGCAGCCCGAGTGCGCCGATGGTGAGGACGGTCGCGAACCTTGCGGGGATGCTCATCAGGTCTCCTGGGAGTTGGGTACGACGCAGCAGCCGACATTGTGCCTGCCCCCGGGCGTGCGCGGTGAGCCGCCCGCCCGAGAGCAGGCGGCTCACCTGGTCAGACCGAGGTCAACTCGGGCTCCGGCTGCTGGCGCGGGGCCGGTTCTTCGCGGAAGCCGTATCGGTCCCACCACCGCAGCATCGGGCCGGGAGCCCACCAGTTCCAGCGGCCCAGGAGCTTCATCGTCGCCGGCACCAGCAGCGCCCGGACCACCGTCGCGTCGACCAGCAGCGCGACCAGCATCCCGATGCCCAGCATCTTCATGAAGATGATGCCGCTGGTGGCGAAGGCGCCGATGACGACCGCGAGCAGCACCGCGGCGCTGGTGATGATCCGGCCGGTCTTCTGCACGCCGGTGGCGACCGCGAGGTCGTTGTCGCCGGTGCGGTCCCACTGCTCGCGAATCCGCGAGAGCAGGAAGACCTCGTAGTCCATCGAGAGCCCGAACAGGATCGCGAGCATCAAAATCGGGTTGGTCGCATCGAGATAGCCCTGCGATTCGAAGCCCAGGAACTCGGTCAGGTGGCCGTCGCTGAAGATCCATGTGACGACCCCGAAGGAGGCGGTGATCGAGAACATGTTCATGACCACAGCCTTGATCGGCAGGACCAACGACCCGAAGGCGAAGAACAGCAGCACCAGCATGACCACCACGACGATGCCGCCCATCAGCGGGAGATGGGAGCCGACGGAGTCGATGAGGTCCACGGTGTCCGCGGCCAAACCACCGACCAGGGCGTCGCCGGAACCGGGTTCGACGCCGCGGATCGCTTTGACGAGGTCCTGGCTGGCCTCGGTCTGGCTGTTGCCGGCCCAGGTGGCGCGCAGCAGCGTGCTCTCGCCCTCGGCGGCCACCGGCTGGACGTTGAGAACGCCGTCGATCCGGGCCACCTCGTCGGCGTACGCCGCCACGTCGGCCTCCTCGGCGCCGGTGATGAGGATCTGGGCGGTCGACGTCTCGGGGCCGAACTGGCTGAGCTTGGCCGCGGCGACGTGGGCGGGGGCGTCATCGGGCAGCACGCGGTAGTCGACGCTGCCCCACTTGGCTCCCAGGAACGGTGAGGCGATCAGCAGCAGACCGGTCACCGTCACCGCGATGACCAGCCACGGGCGACGCATCACGCCGCGAGCCAGCGCCGCCCAGCGGCCCTGGGTGTCGTCGGCCGCGACCGACTGCCGGCGGCGCCACGGCAACCTTCCGGCGTCGACCTTGCGCCCGAGCAGGCGGAGCGTGGCGGGCAGCACCGTCAGGGCGGCGAGCATCGCGACGACCACCGCGGCGATGCCGCCGTAGCCCATGCTCTTGAGGAACGCCTGCGGAAAGATCAGCAGGCTGGACATGGCGGCCGCCACGGTCAGGCCGGAGAAGAGAATGGTGCGCCCAGCGGTCGCCATGGTCTTGCGGATGGCGATCGCCGACGCGTCCGGCTCATCGAGCGGCAGCACCGCCAGTTCCTCGCGGAACCTGCTGATGATGAACAGGGCGTAGTCGATGGCCAGGCCGATCCCGAGCAGGGAGATGACGTTGACCGAGAAGACCGAGACCTCGGTGAACAGCGAGATCACGCGCACGATCGCCAGGGCGCCGAGCATGGCCAGCAGGCCGACCAGTGCGGGCATGGCCGCCGCGACCAGGCTCCCGAAGATCAGCAGGGCGAGGAGCACGACGATCGGCAGGCTGATCAGTTCGGCGCGTTTGAGGTCCTCGCTGGTGATCTCGTTGACGTCGTTGTAGACGGCGAACGCGCCGGCGACGTCGGTCGTGACACCGCTGTCCGGATCCGACTCGAGGGTCGGGGCGAGGTCGTCGTAGTTGGAGAGGTACTCGTCCTGGGTTGACCCGGCCATCGAGATCAGGACCTGGGCCGAATGCCCGTCATCGCTGACCATTCGCGCATCCTCGGGAGCCGCGAAGTAGGGGATCACCGTCGTGGTGGTGCCCTCGGTGTATCCCGCGACCACGCGCTGGACCTCGGCCTGGAACTCCGGGTCGCCGGCGGTGAGGGTCTTGCTCGAATAGATCGCCACCACGTCGATGCCCTGGTTGCCGAACGTGTCGCGCTCGAGGGCGAGCTCGCGCGCCGACTCGGAATCCTTGTCGTCGAAGCCCCCCTGGGACAGGGAGTCGAAGACACCGAAACCGAAGGCACCTGCGGCGATCGCGGTGATGATCCCGACGAGCAGGACGGCCAGCGATCGACGCGCGACGACCTCACCCCAGCGTTCGATCATGACGACTCCTCCAACAACAGTGATAGGCGTTAAGTTAGTGAACGGCGTTCACCGTAAACGGTGTAAACTGAGCCTGTCAACCCGATTCGTGACCGACGGAAGGCGACGTGTGACACAGGTCCAGACGACCGCTTCGCGGCGAGAGCAGCAGCGCGAGGCGAACTTCGAAGAGATCGTGCGCGCCTCTCGCGAGCTCTTGGCCGAGGGCGCGGAGATCTCCTTGCGCGCTGTCGCGTCGCGGATGGGCATGACCGCTCCGGCGCTGTATCGATACGTCGCGAACTATCAGGAACTCGTCGACCTGGTCGCCTTCGAGATCGACAAGGCCGCCACCGCCGCCTTCGCCGCGGCCGCCGACGCACTGCCGGAGGACGACTACGCCGGGCGCCTGGTCGCCTCGGCCACCGAGTTCCGGATGTGGGCGCTGAGCAACCCGCGCGAGTTCGGTCTGGTCTTCGCCAACCCGATCGCCGAGGCCCAGTGCGTTCGACGCGAACTCCTCACCCAGAACGCCTCAGGCCACCTGATGACCGGGCAGATGCGCGCGCTGTGGGAGCACACCCGTCACCCACTGCCGCAGCTGGCCGACCTGCCCGAGTCGGTGCGTGAGGCGCTGCTCGACCCGCTGATCCCGGCCGAGGTCGACGACCTCGCCGTCGAGGACCGCGGCCTGGTCTGGTTGTTCATGCAGGGCTGGACGATGCTCTATGGCGTGGTCGCCCTCGAGGTCTTCGGCCACATGGACCCTCGCATCATCGAGTCCGGCGAGATGTTCGTCGAAGCGTTCCGCAGCTTCGCGCCCAAGGTTGGCCTCGAGGACGACGCCGGGCGTCTGCTCGCGCTCGCTCGCGATCGCATCCGGCAGGGCTAGTTCGGGGCCAGCTCGGGGCCAGCTCGGGGCCAGTTCGGGGCCGGTCCGGGGTCAGCTGAGCCTGCCGCCGTAGTTCGGCAGCCGGTAGGCAACCTCGTAGCCGTCACCGGCGAAGTCGGTGGGGTTGTTGCCCAGGTTGGCGATCAGGGTCAGACCCTTGCGGGCGAAGAAGCTGCGGCAGCGCTTCTTGCTGTGCGCCAGGCGCTCGCCCTTCTTGCGCATGCAGAGCATGGTGACGTCGTAGCCGGCGCGCTCGAGCTGGCTGAGGGCGCGGGTGCGACCTCGGTTGAGGCGACCGGTGTTGAAGACCAGGAAGACGCCCCGCTTGGCGGCCATCCGCGCCAGCTTCAGGGTGCGCTCGACGGGGCCGTCGCCGTCGTAGGCGCTGGCGATCGCGGTGTTGTCGATGTCGAAGTTGATGGCGAGCTTCTCGCCCTCTTCGGCGGCGGCGATCCGGTCACGAATCACGACACCCGATCCACGCAGCACCTTGCGAACGTCCTTGACCCATTTCGCTCGGCTGGGCTTGCCCTTCGCCGCGAGCACCGGAGCCGCGGTCGCGTCGACCTGGGCGGTGGCGGGGGCCGAGGTAGGCAGCGCGAGGGCCAGAATCAGCAGGACGAGCACGGGAAGGCGGGTCATGCCCGCCACCGTAACCCGGCGCCGAACCGGCGTCCCGTTCGCCCGGTGCCACTCCCGCGCGATGCTGGTCACGACAGCATCACCTCGACCCATGCGGGCACCAGTTCGCTGGCCGGACCCTGCCGAGCCGAGTCGAAGTACTCGCTGCTCTCGGTGCGCTCGAGGTTGAGCTCCAGGGTGCGGGCGCCATAGGTCACCGCCATCCTGACGAACCCGGCCGCCGGATAGACCGCCCCGGAGGTGCCGATCGCCACGAACAGATCGGTGCGCTCGAGCACCTCGAAGACCAGCTCCATCTCATAGGGCAGTTCGCCGAACCAGACCACGTCGGGTCGCAGTGCCGCCTGGCCGCAGCCGGGGCACGAGGGGCGGTGGAGCAATGGTTCGGCCCACGGGTGGCGTTGCTCGCAGCTTCCGCACAGGGCCGAGGTCAGTGCTCCATGCATGTGCAGAACGCGGGTCGAACCGGCGCGCTCGTGCAGGTCGTCGACGTTCTGGGTGACGATCAGCAGGTCTTCGCCCAAGGCCTCCTCGAGTCGGGCCAGCGCTTGGTGGGCGGGGTTGGGTTCGACACCGGCCAGGGCCGCCCGGCGGGCGTCATAGAAGCGTTGGACCGTGTCCGGGTCGCGCGCGAACGCCTCGGGGGTGGCGACCTCCTCGAAGGAGTGCCCCTCCCACAGTCCGTCCGCGTCCCTGAAGGTGGGGACGCCGCTCTCGGCTGAGATCCCGGCGCCGGTGAGGATGAGGACCCGCATGGGAGGCGACCTAGGTGGCCGAGCGATCGACTGTCACGACGTACCCCGCCGCGTCTTCGAAGCTCTCCCGCTCCCACGAGGAGAACCGGTCGACGGGCGCAAGACCCGCGTCCGCGAACGCCGTCTCCACCGCGCTCAGAGGCGTGACCGGGCAATCGCCGGGCAGGTGGTCGTCATCGAGACCGAAGCCGCACACGAGCAACCCGCCCGGCTTGATCTGGGCGGCCAGGTGCTCGGCGGTCGCATGGAGGGTGCCGGGCTCCAGCAGGGGGATGGTGTTGCCGACCGCCAGGACCACGTCGAAGGCCTCGCCGGTGTCCAGCAGCGCGAGGTCGCCCAGGCGCCAGTCGAGGTGCGGCGCTTCCTCGCGAGCCTCCCTCAACATCGTCACGTCGATGTCGATGCCCACCACGTCGTAGCCGAGTTCGGCGAGCCGGATCGCCACTCGTCCTGTCCCGCACCCGGCGTCGAGCACCCGGGCGGGTGCCGGGAGGAGTCCGGTCACGAAGTTCGCTTCGCCGTGCACGTCCTCCCCGCGGGCGGCGAGTTCGCGGAACCGTTCGGCGTAGGTGTGGGCATAGTCGGCGCCGCTCAGGCTGCGTGCGATCTGCTCCCAACGAGTCATAGAGCGTGCAGGATATCGGGGTGCAGACCCCCGGAGTCAGAGCGCTGGTCATCGTCCACGTGGTGCTCGTCGGGGCCTTCGCCCTCATCGCGCTCCTCGATCCCCCCGCGCAGGGGTGGGCGGTGCTGGGCTGCGTGGTGCTCTACAACGTGGCGCTTCCCCTCACCGCTCGTGCGGTGAACCGGCCCGACGTCTTGGCGCTGTGGGCCTTCCTGCTG
Source organism: Nocardioides sp. (assembly GCA_041581495.1). Classification (GTDB taxonomy): domain Bacteria; phylum Actinomycetota; class Actinomycetes; order Propionibacteriales; family Nocardioidaceae; genus Nocardioides. Next base: position 6,766 of record JBFIDC010000110.1, read on the forward strand.
CCGGTCTCGCTGTTCCAACTGCTGCCCGACTGGGTGCTCGCCGCGCAGGTGGGCACGTTGCGGTTCCCCGACACCGGCGGCATCCGAGTCGCCGACACCATTCCTGTGGCGATGGCGGGGATGTGGGTGGCGCCGCTCCTGATCACGGTGTTGGTCGCCGGCGAGTCCGCCTGGCGGGCAGCCGTGGCGGCTCTGGTGCTCTTTGCCGGCGCCGAGTTCGCCGCCCCCGTCCTCGCGGTGTGGGAGCCGACCACGGCGGCGAGCCAGGTCGGTGGAGTCGCCCTCTATGTGCTGCCCGCCGAGGCTGCTCTCGGTGCGGCCACCCTGGTCGCGTGGCGGTGGGCGCGCGACCGCACGCGCGTCGAGCAGGTCGGCGCCGCCCTGGGAGTCGCCACGTTCTATCTCGGCGCGCTCGCGCTGGCCCACTTCCTGCTCGACCAGGCGACCTACTCCATCAGCGTGTGAACCCGGCTCCGGGCGGGACGCCGGCCGGAAAAGTGGTGGCCCGATTGGTCTGTCCGATCGGCTCGCGCGATGTAAGACTTCGGGGTGCTCCTTCACCCTTCTCGAACGCTGCGGCCTGCCCGCGCGACGGCCATCGCCACGGCAGCCGTCCTCATGACCTCGGCGGGTCTGACCGCTGCCGCCATCGGCCTGGGGCTCACGCCCAGCGCGTCTGCCGCCTTCGCCACTCCGGGCGTCGAGTTGCTGCCGGACTCGGCCGCCCGCTCCGACGGAGGTTTCGACACGGCCGTGGGTGGCGATGGCACCACGGTCATGGCCTACAAGGATGACCCCGACGACGACGGCAACTACGTCGTCATGGCCCGGGTGCGTCCGCCCGGCGGTGCGTGGTCGACCCCGGTGATGGTGAGTCCCGGCGACGTCGATGCCTACTACGACGTCAGCGTCGATGTGGGGCCCTCGGGCGGCAGCGTGGTGGCCTGGGGCGAGGATCTCGCCGGTGACCTTCAGGACCCTGTCGTCGTGCGCACCCTTTCGGCCGATGGGACGCCGGGCCCGCGACTCGAAGTGGCCGCCACGGACCTGGACTCGGGACCCGTGGTCCGCCGCAACCAGGGTGGCGACATCCTCGTGACCTGGATCGGCTATCACGGCTCGTTCAAACGCGTCTCTGCCAGCCTGAAGCCTTCGGGCAGCGGTGCGTTCCCGGCACCGAAGTATGCCTCTGCCTCGAGCCGGAACGCCTACCCCGACTACGACGCGTTCCTGGCCGACACCGGCAGGGCCTGGATCGCCTACTCCGCGCGTCAGAGCGCCGGGGATCCCTGGCTGCCGTACTGGGCCAGCTACCGCTATTCACCGACGCCGGCCGACAACATCTGGCACACCGACCTGATCACTGGAACCGCAGTGCTTGCGGGGAACGCTCACCTAGCCGGCAACCCCGAGGGCCACGTCTTGTTCACCGCCAACTCCTCCAGCGACGTCCACACCCGCTCATGGGCGACCGGGGGACCGGTGATCGACCCGACGCCCCCGGCGGTGCCGACTCTTCGGGACGAAGTGGTCATCTCGAACGCCTATGCGCGTCAGAGCCACGTGGCGGGCGGTGGGCAGGAATACCTCCTGCTGACCCAAGGCGGCAACACGGATGTTGCGACTCGCGCGATCGACACGGCCTGGTCCCATACGCAAGCCGTCGCGGGCGTGGCGCCCGCCAGGATGCTGGTCGGACCCGCGTCGACGGCGGTCGTGACGACCTCCTCCGACGGCGGCGGTTCGTACCTCGACGTTCACCGGGTTGCCCCGGGGGCGTCCTCCACGCGCGAGCAGCACTATGGCCCCGCGGCGGGCACGTTCACGCTCGTGGCGGGGAACGCCGAGGATGGCGACGGCTTCATCGTCTACCGCGACTCGGAAGGCAGCCCGGCTCCGATGTATTGGCTCAACGAGGACGGGACCTCCGCGCCGCAGCCGAAGTCGGTGGCCCTTGCCTCGTTGCCCACCTGGACGCTGAGCCCCCAGGTCAACGTCACGTGGACCACCCAGGCTTCAGAGGTCGAACTCCAACGCCAGGTGAGTCGAGCGACCTCCGGTTCCCCGGGACCATGGGTGCAACTGGCCAAACCGGCGAGCACCCCGACCATGGTCGGACTCGCAGCCGGTTCGACGAACTGCTTCCGCGCCCGCGACACCACCGACACGGGCGCCTGGGCACCCGGACCGTCGGTCTGCACCACCGCGCCCGTCGATGACCGCGGGTTGGCGGGTCGGAAGGGTTGGAAGCAGATCTCCGCCAAGTCCTACTACCGCGGAACCGCCCTCAAGACGACTTCGAAGAACCGCTCCTTGCGGCTCGCGGTCACCCAGAGCAAGTCGGTTGTCCTCGTGGCCATGACCTGCCCCAAGTGCGGCAAGGTCAAGCTGACCTGGAAGGGCGGGGCAGCCAAGACCGTGAACCTCAAGTCGAGCAAGACCCGGCGACAGGTGGTGATCGCGGCGCCCAAGTCCTATCGCGGCGACGGCTTGTTGAAGATCAAGGTCCTGACCCGTGGAAAGCTCGTGGTCATCGATGGAGTGGGGTCCCTGCGTCAGTAGTACCAGGGGAACGGCGACCAGTCCGGCTCGCGCTTTTCCAGGAACTGGTCGCGACCCTCGGCTCTGAAACCGCAGAGCTGGTCAAGGCGCCGCCACCGCTCACGATTCTGATGGTAGGCCTCCAGGGATCCGGGAAGACGACCACTGCGGCAAAGCTGGCCAAGATGCTGAAGGACGGCGGCAAGAGCCCGCTCCTCGTAGCAGCCGACCTGCAGCGCCCAGCGGC
>JBFIDC010000111.1:0-9468 GCA_041581495.1 Nocardioides sp.
GGATCACGCGCGTCGAGTTCGGCGAGAGTTCGGAACTCTGTGGGGGAGGGCCGTACCCTCGGTTCCCGTGAGTGATGGGAAGCGGAAGGCCGGGTCTTCGCGCGGTCGACCCGCAAAGTCTTCGTCGAAGACATCTGCCAAGCGCCCCGCCTCGCGCAAGCCCGCAAGCAAGTCGGGAAGCAAGTCGGCCAAGAGGCCCGCGAGCAAGTCCGGGAAGCGACCCGGGAAGCCGCAGACCCCGATGCGCCGTCGGCTGATCTTCGCGGCCAAGTGGGGCACTCTGGTCGGCTTGGTGCTGACGTTGGTCGCCGTGGGCGGGTTCATCTACCTCTACCGCGCCACCGACATCCCCGACCCCAACGACGAGTTCGAGACGCAGACCTCGTTCGTCTACTACAGCGACGACGAGGGCGAACAGGGCGCCGAGATCGGCAAGTACGCCGTGCAGAACCGCGAGAGCATCGCCTACTCCGAGATGCCGGACGCGATCAAGGAAGCCGTCGTGGCTGCCGAGAACCGCAGCTTCTGGACCGACAAGGGCATCGACCCCAAGGGCATCGTGCGCGCGTTCTTCAACAACGCCGCCGGCAACGCCCAGCAGGGCGCCTCCACGATCACCCAGCAGTACGTGAAGATCCTGTATCTGACCCAGGAGCGCTCCTACACGCGCAAGGCCAAAGAGGCCATCTTGTCGTTGAAGCTGCAGCGGCAGCAGAGCAAGCAGCAGATCCTCGAGGGCTACCTCAACACCATCTACTTCGGCCGCGGCGCCTATGGCGTCCAGGCCGCAGCCAAGGCGTTCTTCGACAAGCCGGCCGCGGACTTGAACCTGCGCGAGTCGGCCGTGCTCGCCAGCGTGATCAACAACCCGAGTCGCTTCGACCCCGACAACGGCAAAGACGCCCGCCTCGCGCTCAAGGAGCGCTACCGCTTCGTGCTCTCCAGCATGGTGGAGGTCGGGAGCATCGACGCCGATGAGGGCGACAAGGCGGCCAAGCGGTTGCCGAAGTTCAACACCCCCGAGGTCGATGACGCCTACGGCGGCCAGAACGGTCACATGCTGACCATGGTGAAGAACGAACTGGTCAAGCTCACCAACGAGAAGACCGGGGAGCCGTTCACCGAGGAGGAGATCAACGGTGGCGGACTGCGCGTCACCACGACCTTCACCGAGAAGGCGATGACCGCGGCGGCCCAGGGCGTGGCGGAGCAGCGCCCGGAGGGCAAGGAGTTCGGCGATCGCAACCTGCACGTCGGCGTCGCCAGCGTCGAGCCCGGAACCGGGGCCGTGCGCGGGTTCTATGGCGGCCAGGACTTCCTCAAGTCCCAGATCAACTGGGCTGTGGCCGGCGGCCAGGCCGGCTCGAGCCTCAAGCCCTTCGCGGTCGCCGCAGGCATCAAGCAGGGGTTCGAACTCAAGGACACCTTCGACGGCAACTCGCCGCTGGTGATCTCACCGACCCTGGACTTCGAGAACCAGGGCAACCAGGACTACGGCCGGGTGAGCCTGCTCAAGGCCACCGAGGATTCGGTCAACACCGCCTTCATCGACCTGACCATGGGCATGAACAACGGCCCCGAGGCCATCGTCAAGCAGGCCAACCTGATGGGGATTCCGTCCAAGAACGGCAAGAGCGACGGTCCTGGGTTCCCCAGCAGCACTCCGGGCTTGGAGCCCCAGCTCGGCGTGGCTCTGGGCAGTGCCACGGTGAGCCCGATCAACATGGCCAACGGCTATGCCACCATCGCGAACGGTGGACGCGCCGCGCAGGCCTACATCATCGAACGCGTGACCGACGCGGGTGGCGAGGAGCTCTACTCCCACCAGGTCCAGGACAAGTCGACGATGAGCGAAGACATCGCCTCCGACGTCTCCTACGCGCTCCAGCAGGTGGTGAAGTCCGGGTCCGGCACCGCTGCCCTGGCACTGGGTCGTCCCGCGGCCGGCAAGACCGGAACCTCCACCAACGGCCTCGGCGACGTGGTCTCGGCGTGGTTCACCGGCTACACCCCGCAGCTGGCGACCTCGGTGGTCTATGTCAGGGGCAAGGGTGTCGGCAAGCTCGACGGCTGGCTCCCGTCGTTCTTCGGTGGCGCCTACCCGGCCCGGACCTGGACCGCGGTCATGGAGCGTGACATGGAGGGTCTCGAGTCCGAGTCCTTCCCGCCGCCCGCGTACGTGACCGGGGATGCGCCGACCAGCGGTCACGACCCGGCACCGCCCAAACCGACCAAGACCCCGAAGCCGACCGAGACGCCGAGCGAGACGCCGTCCGAGTCGTCGACCCCGACGAAGACTCCCAAGCCGTCGCCGACCCCCACCGCGGAGCCGACGCCCACCGATACCTCCCAGCCGTGCGGGATCCTTCAACCCTGCCCGAGTGATTCGGCCACGCCGACACAGAGCGGTACGCCGACCTCCCAGCCGTCGGACTCGGCCAGTCAAGCCGCGAGCCCGGGTGGCAATCGGCAGACCAGCGTCAGCGCGCGAAGCGCCCAGCCGCTGGTGACTCGCAGCTCATGGTGGATGCTGGTCTGGTGATGCCCGGGACCGGCTGGTGAGTCCCACGCGCGAAGACCCCCTCGCCGGGGCACTGAGCGAGGGAGTCGGCGGCCGACTCGGGTCGCACGCCGCCCGGCACCGCTGGTGGACGCCGGCGCGGGTGCTGCTGGTCCTCACCGGCGTCGTCCTGTCGTTGGGCATGGTGCAGAAGGCCGGGTGCTACGGCGAGACCTGGTCGGGCGAGCAGCGGTACACGCAGATGTGCTACTCCGACCTGCCCTACCTCTACACGGGCCGTGGTCTCGCCGAACTGAACTGGCCCTACACCGATGATGAACAGGTCCGCGGCCGCTACCAGGTCATGGAGTACCCCGTGGGCATCGCCTATGCCGCCTACGCCTTGGCATGGACCACCCAGACGCTGGCGCAAACGCCGGGGGTCGAGACCCGCAAGCAGCAGCCCACGGACTCGCTGTTCGGCCAGCCCGAGATCCAACGCGAGATCCGCATCTTCGTGATCGTGCACGCGCTGCTGTTCGCCGCTTTGGCCTTGCTGTCGGTCTGGCTCGTGTCTCGAGTCAACCCGGGGCGGCCCTGGGACGCGGTGATGTTCGCGGCCTCACCGGCCCTGGCGCTGACGTTCCTCATCAACTGGGACATGTTGGCGATCGCGCTGGTCGCCGGCGCCGTGTTCACCTGGGCCCGCGGGCGCCCCGGGTGGACCGGGGTGCTGATCGGCCTAGGAGTCGCCACCAAGCTGTATCCGTTGTTCCTGCTGGGTGGGATCGCGGTGATCTGTCTGCGCGAGCGACGCTGGCGCGACCTCGCGTCGTCACTGGGCGCGGCGGTCGGAGCGTTCGTGGTCATGAACGCGCCGGCATTCGTGTGGGGCCGTGACCAGTGGGAGGTCTTCTGGAGTTTCAACTCCGACCGGACCGCCGATCTCGGGTCGGTGTGGCTGGTCCTGAGTCAGGCCGGCGACTGGGCCTTCTCGGCCGAGACGATCAACCTGTGGTCCTGGTTGCTCTTCGGTGCCTGGTGCGCAGCCGTGGCGATCGTCGGCTTCACGGCGCCCACCAGTCCCCGGCTGGCGCAATTGGCGTTCCTCATCGTCTGCGGCTTCTTGATCGTCAACAAGGTCTACTCCCCGCAGTACGTGCTGTGGCTGCTGCCCCTGGCGGTGCTTGCGCGCCCGCGGTGGCGCGACCAGATCATCTGGCAGGCCGGCGAAGTCATCTACTTCGCCTCGGTCTGGTGGTACCTCAACAACGACCTCGCACCCGCTGGTGGCCAGGACGCCGGCTTCTATTGGCTGGCCATCGCGATCCGGGTCGCTGCGGAGCTGTATCTGTGCGCCATCGTGGTCCGCGACATCTGGTGGCCGCGCCGAGACCCGGTGCACGCCTCCCGGTTCGAACCGGGTGAACCCGGTGAGGGTCAGTCGATCTCGACACCATCGAACGTGGTGGCCGTGTAGCGCACCCTCGCGTCGACCAGATCGCCGATCGAGGGAACCGCTGCTCCGCGAGGCAGGAAGAGCATGGAGGCCTGCATGTGCGGAGGCTCGGCGAAGCGCCGCTGCTCGCCGTCGACCCAGAACGGCGAACGCACCTTGCCGGCCGCATCGAGACCCCCACGGGCCAGGGTGGCGGCGCGGTCACGCAGGCTCGAGCCGCTCATCGGGGACTCGAGGCCGATGCCGTGCGCGGTGCCTCCGCTGACCACCAGCAGATGACCGTCGCGGGGTGCGGGACGACCCCGGTAGCCGAACCGTTCGCCCTTCTTCAAGGTGTGCACGTCAAGGACGGTGGCGGTGACGCGCAGCGCCGAGCGATCACCCAGCCAGAGATCGGTGCCGATCCTCGGACGAACCCGCACGTCCGGGTGGGCAGCACGCAGCCGAGTGAGTTCCTCGGCGCTCAGATGGCTGACCCAGATCTGGCCGATACCGGGCCCGACGGCGGTGAGCACCTGCTCGACCTCGGGCAGGTGCGCGCCGTTGGTCATCGGCAGGTGCACCGCAACGCCCTCGAGCCGTGCCTGGCCGTGCTCGGAGACGCGTCGCAGCGCCACCCGCAGGTCTTCGTGCGGCAGGCCGTGCCGCTTCATCGAGGTGAGCGCCTCGATCACGACCCGCGCCCCGGGCTGGCGAGCCAGCAGTCCGTCGAGATCATCGAGTCGGCCCACGGTGTGCACGACGCGGCGGGAGTGCTTGGCGGCCAAGGTCCCCGGATCGCTGAACTCACGCCAAGGAGTCAGCACCAGCAGGTCGCCGCCGAATCGGTCGGCAACCTCGGGCAGTTCCTCATAGGTGCCGACCGCCAGGGTCTCGGCGCCGAGGTCCTGGTCACGCAGCCACTGGCTCTTGCGTGCCAACCGAGCCAGTCCGAACCCATAGCCGTTGCCCTTGGCAACCGGCACCAACCCGGGTTGGGCGGCGGCGAGATGCCGCAGGTGAGCGCGCCAGCGTTCGCCGTCGACGGTCAGGGTGAGTGCCATGGGTGCAGCCTCTCCTAACCCCGGCGTGACATGTAGAGGTCGAAGGCCTTGTAGAGCAGCGGGTTCAACGGCAGGTCCCACTCTCCGACAGTCTCGAGCGCCTCACCACCGGTGCCGACCTTGAACTGGATCAGCCCCGCGTGTGAGTCCTGCGAATCGAGGGTCGAGGTGATGCCGCGCAGGTCATAGACCGCGGCGCCGGAGGCCAGGGCCTCGCGAAGCATCGCCCATTGCACGGCGTTGGAGCCGCGCACGTCGCGCTTGGCGGTCGATGAGGCGCCGTAGAGGTACCAGGTGTGTGCACCGACCTGGAGATAGATCGTGGCTGCGACCAGGTCGCCCTCATGCTCGGCGGTGAACAGCCGGACTCGGTGGGGGTTCTCGGCATTCATCGCCTCGAGCATGGTGGTGAAGTACGCCAGACCCCGTGGCGTGAAGTGATCGCGTTCGGCGGTCTCGACATAGAGGGTGTGGAAGCGCTTCAGGACGTCGGCCTGCTGCGTGGCCGGCGACGTGCCGTCGGTGATCTGCACGACGACACCCGACTTGTCGGCCCGCTTGATGTTGCGGCGCCAGAGTTGGTTCATGCCCTTGAGGACCGCCTCTTCGTCGCGGTCCGCCAGCGGCACGGCGAACGTGTATTGGGGTTGCCCCGCCCCGAAGCCCTCCTCGACATGCTGGTCGCGCCACCCGGCGGCGGCGAGATGATCGGCGACTTTCTGTCCGGCCGGGTCCACCTCGGTGGGCACCTCGCGCAGGTTGCGGACGCCGTCGTCGGCCAGGCCCTCTTTGATCTGCGCGGCAGTCCAGCGACGGGTGATGACCGGCGCGCCCATCCTGATGCCGAAGGCGCCACCCCACTTGAGGTGGGCGGCCATCGGATCCAGCCACCGTCCCAGGTCGGAGTCGGTCCAGTCGATCAGCGGACCCTCGGGCAGGTAGGCCAACGTGTAGCGCTTGAGTTTCGGGATCGGGCGGTGCAGCACCAGCCCCACACCGACCAGGGCACCCGAGGCGTCGCGCCATCCGATCGACTCACTTCGCCACTCGGCCTTCACCGCACCCCAGGCCGGGGTCTGCAAGAAGCTGGCCGAGGGAAGTTGCTCCACGAACCCCAGGTGGTCCTGCGCGCTGATCGTCTCGACCTTCAACGCTCCCGGAGTCACCCGCCGAGGCTATCTGGTGCTGCTCACCCAACCGGGCACGCGTCGACCTACATCAAGTAGTCGTCGTTGCTGGCGCGGATGGTGATGTCGCTGATGTTGACACCCCACGGCTGGTCGATGGCGTCCAGGACCTGGCCGGCGAGTTGGGCCGGAGTGAGAGCGGCCAGTCCGATGCTGTCTTCGCTGACCAGGTGCTCGGGCGGGTCGACGTCGAAGACCGCGGTCATCTTCTCGTAGAAGCGGTCCCGATTGACACCGAGGACGGGGTTGATCGCCTCGGGGTTGATGACCCCGTTCGCCAGCCCGGTCCCCGGCACGCCGGTGGGTCGGACCGTGGTCACCTTGATGGCACCGAGGGACTCCTGGCGCAGTGACTCCGACAAGACGTTGACCGCGGCCTTGGTCGCGCCGTAGACCGCGGAGCCGGCGACCGGCTGGTTCCCGAAGACCGAGGAGATGTTGACGACGTGGCCGCGCCCCTGGTCGATCATCTGGTCATAGACGGCGATGACGCCGTTGAGCACACCCTTGAGGTTGATGTCGATGCACCGACTCCAGGCCTCCGCCGCCTGCACGTGGTCGGCGAAGAAGGCCAGCGGCATGACGCCCGCGTTGTTGATGATGACGTCGACCGCGCCGAACCGGTCGACCACCTGGAGGGCGAAGGCCTTCATGGCGTTCAGATCGGTGACGTCTGCGGCGCCGATCTCGATCGCGGCGTCGTCGGCGAGGTCATCGAGTCCCGCGGTGTCGATGTCGCACGCCCCGACGTTGGCGCCGCGCGCGAGGGCCTGCTCGGTCAGTTGACGTCCAAACCCGCCGGCGGCGCCGGTGATCACGATGGTGCGGCCCGCGAGGTGGCTCAGTGCCGCAGAGTCGGTGGGTGAGCTCACTTGATGGCAGAGCCGAGCTGGAAGACCGCCGACAGGCCCTCGCCGTAGGCGCAGAAGTCAGGGGCGCTCGGCATCCCGAGCGTGCGGAGTTCATCGGCGATCGGACCGGTGCCCACCACGAACTCGACGTCGCCGGGCTCGACCATGCCGGTGGCCATGTCCATCGCCAGCGGCGTCTCGTACGGCGCGCCGTCGAGGTAGGAGTAGCTCACGGCCTCGATCCGGGTGGGGTCACCGGCGGCCGGCGCCCGCGGGACGGTGATCGTGAAGGCGGCCTCATCGCCCTCGCGCAGTGTGAAAGTCACCGAACTCGGCGAATAGTCGGCGTCTATCCCCATCACGGTCTTGGGGAAGCCCATCACCTCGTTGCCGGCCTGGCAGGTGAACTCCTGGTCCACGGGCATCCGATAGACGAACGAGCCGATGACCTCCTCGCCGGCGCCGGCGGGGCGGGCCAGGAAGCCGAGGTTGACCTCGTTGTAGTCGCCCCAGGGGTTCTCCACGTAGTCCACCAGGCTGACGATGAACTGCGCGAGCCCCGGTGCGATCTCGACGATCTCGAAGGCGTCACCGGGCAGGAGAGCGGCCGCGGCGGCCGAGGGAACGCTGAACCCCAAGGTGGCTGAGTTGAACGAATCGACCTCCATCGGGAAGGTGATCTCTCGGCCTTGGATGGTCCCCCAGCGGGTGACGGTCGTCGCTTCAGTCATGGAGGTATTCAACAGCACCCGTGACGCGCGCCACTACCCCCTTGCGAGACGGTGTCTCACGAAGACCCAGGTGCGCAGCGCGACGAACCTGCCCACGGTCACCACGAGGTTCGCGGTGGTCAGGACGGCGATCTCGATGGCGTGGTCCGTGACTCCGAACGCGTGCAGCAACCACAGCGAGCCGCTGGTGATCGCGAGCCCGACGGCAAAGATGGTCAGGCCTTGGACGTGATGGCGCACTCGGTCGGGGCGTCCGCGCACGCCGAAGGTGAAGCGGCGGTTGGCGGCGGTGTTGCCGATCGCGGTCAGCAGGAGAGCCATCAGGTTGGCGCCTTGCGCGCCGAGCGAACCACGCAACAGGAGGTAGAGAAGGGCGTAGGCCACCGTCGAGACGACACCGACCAGGGCGAACATCACCACCTGCATGCCCAGGCGCCCGCCGTGTGCATCCGCGCTCGCCCTCCCCAGGCGCTCGCGGACCTCCGAGAGGGGGATCCGCCCGGCCACCAGGTTGCGGCCGAGGCGGGCGATGCCGCGGATGTCCTCGTAGGCCGTGTTCAAGATGTCGACGCGGCTGTCGGGGTCATCGATCCAGTCGACGGGCACCTCGTGGATGCGCAGACCCGCGCGCTCGGCGAGCACCAGCAACTCGGTGTCGAAGAACCAGGCATCGTCCTCGACCAGCGGCAGCACCTCGCGGGCCACGTCGCGGCGGATCGCTTTGAACCCGCACTGGGCGTCGGTGAAGTGGGTCCGCAGCGCCCCGCGGACGATGAGGTTGTAGCCGCGCGAGATGACCTCTCGCTTGGGGCCGCGCCGGACCCGCGAACTCGAGCTCAGGCGGGTGCCGATCGCCAGGTCCGAGTGCCCACTGATGAGGGGGGCGATCAGTGGCAACAGGGCGTTGAGGTCGGTGGACAGGTCCACGTCCATGTAGACCAGCACGTCGGCATCGGACTCGGACCAGACCCGCTTGAGCGCGCGGCCACGTCCCTTCTCGGCCAGATGGACCACGCGTACCGCTTCGTGCTGGTGCGCCAGTCGTCTGGCGATCACCGCGGTGCCGTCGGTGCTCGCGTTGTCGGCGATGGTGACCCGGAACGACCAGGGCAGGTCGGCCAGATGCTCCAGCACTCGCTCCACGGAGCGACCCAGCGCGACCTCCTCGTTGTAGACCGGGATCACCACATCGACGGTGCAGACCGCCTGAGTCGAAGGGACGGCGAGCGGAACCATGCCGTGCGTGTGGGCGCTCATGACTGCAGTCCGTTCGAGTCCGCTGCCTGCCCGGCCAGCGGCACGGTGAGGTCATAGAGCGTGGTGCCGTCGACGGTCACGGAGGCGAAGTTGGCCGCGACCCACGTGGAGATCTCGCTGGACGACTCGCTGCCTCCGTTCTGTCCACCGAAGCCGCCACCGCCGATGAAGTAGTGGATCTCGCCATCGGCGACCAGCACCTGGAACTCAGTGAGGCTCGGTGAGGGATCTGAACCGTTGAACCCGCCGACGGCCATCACCGGTTCCTCGCTGGCCAACTGGTAGCCGGCCGCGGTGTTGGAGCCGACCGCGGCAGCCACCCAGGTGTATGAACCCGCATCGGACTGGAGCAGTGCGGTGAGTTCGGCGGAGGGTGTGGATCCGTTGAGGAGTCCGCCGGCTCCACCGCGACCCGCCTGGCCTCCGGGGGCCGTGCCGCC
>JBFIDC010000112.1:0-9446 GCA_041581495.1 Nocardioides sp.
GCGTGCTCGTGCATCACACTGCCACGTATGCCACAAACGACGATCCGGCACCGAGTAAACAACTGTGTATCGATGGCAGAACTGAGCCCCCTCTCCCTGGGCCACTATGCCACGTTTTGGTGTCTCGCACCGGGAAGTGTTGGGTTATCGCTGCCGGCAGGGCAAACCACGCTGGTACTGCGAAAGCGTCTGGTCCAATGCCGGCTGGAGATGGCAATGTGATGTACGTGGGAATCGAGATTGACTACGATCCATCGGATCCGAACAATCAGTCCATCGCCGACGTCCAGTATGAGGCCGCAGTCAAGGCTGCAGCTGCCATTCTCTACTACATGTCGAGAGGCAAGAACCGAGCGCGCGCCCATAAGGAGACATCAGTCACGGGCAAGATTGACCCCTCCCGCTTCAAGCACTCTATGGACGAATTTAGGAACGACGTGGGGATCGCTATTCAGTCGCGAAGTGATCCGTGCCGAGTTGCGGCCGATGATGCGGATGTGGCTGCCCGCTGCTAGCACATGACCTCCGGAATGGGAGTAGATGACGCAGTTGGCCTTGACGCTGCCGGTGGATCAGCGCGCGCAGGTGGCCAACGCCCTGCTCGCCAGTTTCGACGACCCGGCCGATTCGGCCGAGGTCCACGAAGCTTGGACAGCAGAGATCGGCTCGCGCGTCGACGACATCACACGTGGTCGTGTGCAGACCATCTCCCATGACGAGGTCAAGGCTCAGCTCGCGGCGGACCGTGCCGTGAGGCAGCAGCAGTCACGCTCGACGTTCGCTATCACCCCGAGGCTCTTGCCGAACTTCGCGCCGAGGTGACCTGGTACGAGGCACGCGGTGCCGGGCTGGGTGATCGGTTCGAACCGCCGCCGACGAGTTGCTCGACACGATCCTGGAGTACCCGGAGTCCGGAGCGATCTGGCCCGGCTGGGACAGTATCCCCGCGGTCAGGTCGCGTCGAGTGGCCGGCTTCCCCTTTCGGCTCGTGTATCTCGTCCAGTCCTCCGAACTCGTCGTCCTCGCGTTCGCACATGGCGAACGAATACCTGGCTATTGGAGAGATCGGACTATTGAGGTGATCTCACCTCGCGTGCACGAGCCGAACGCGAACTCCTCGGCTGGGGCCGCGCTGGGGCCGCGAGAGGCTCGATTCTGACCGTTGTCAACCAACGACAACCATGGGCCGCAAGGGGCTGTGACCAGGACTTCATCGATCTTCAACGACGTCCCACGCACCATCGGTCGCCCTCTCACGGCGGTAGCGCCGGTTCGAATCCGGTCGGGGGTACTCACCTGAATGGCCCTTTGACCCGCACCATCGCGGATCGGAGGGCCCTTCGTCATTTCGAGCAGCGACACGGTTGCCACCGGTTCGCAGGGCCTTTCTCGTCCGCCTTCCCGAGGGGGCCCGCGTGGTCCGTGTGGGTGAGTCACTGCGACCCTGACCGTGTGAGAACGAGTGGACCGCGGACCAGGCGCCCATGGGTGGCGCCACTGATCGCCGATCTCGCGTGCGTGCTCGCCTTGGCGATCGGTGGCAAGAGCTCGCACGACGCGAGCGAGTCCGACTGGGTGGTGCTTGCCATCGTGTGGCCCTATGCGGTGGCCGCCGGGCTGGCCCACGCCTGGCTGGCATCGAGAGGCCGGCAAACACGGCAGGTGTGGCCCGAGGGCGCGATCGTCCTTGCGCTGACCTACGTCCTCGGCATGGTGTTGCGCGTCATCTCAGGACGCGGCGTGGCTCCCGGGTTTCTCATCGTCGCCGCGATCTTCCTTGCGGCGACGATGCTGGGATGGCGCGTCGTCGTGCAACTAGCCACTCGTCGACACCGATCGGTGTGAGTCCGGGCGGTCTCGAGCAGGTCGTCCCGAACGCGGTGCTTCAGCCTTGCTGGACCGGATCTGCGGCAATGCTGACGGATTCGTTGGTTGTTCGCTGTTCGCCGATCAGCCCTGGTGCGGTCTCGTCTCGCAACCGAACCGCTATGTAGATCGCACCCATGGTGATCACGATCGCGATGATCGAAAAGATCTGTCGATATGACAGTTGACTCACCAGGACGCTCCCCACGGCCAATGAGATGGCTTGGGGTGTGGACATCAGGACCTCCACAGCGGCGCTGACTCGCCCGACCAACTCCCGGGGGCTCCGCCGTTGCAGCAGGGTCATGAATGGCACGAAGGTGCAGGGGAGGCCGAATCCCATGACGGGCAGGGTGGCCAGCACGACCGCGATGGTTGGGGCCCCGGCCGCGCCGGCGGTTGAGCCCGCGATCAGGAGCAGTCCCAGGACCGCGACCCTGACCTCCCCGAGTCGCCTGATCAGTCCGGCGCTGGCCAGGCCGCCGAGGACGGCGCCGATGCCTTGAACGGTGAGCAGCACCCCGGCATAGGTCGCCGGGAGGTTGAAGGCGTCCAGCAGCGCATAGATCGAGGCCTCGAAGAAGCCGATGACCAGGATCATCGTCCCGAACCCGACCAAGACGTGCTTCAGCACCCGGTCAGTTCCCAGGAAACGGGCTCCGGCGCTGAACTGGCTCCAGAAGGAACCGTCGTCGCGTGCGAGTGGTTCCTCGGGGACGCGGAGGCCGGCGATCAGCACCGCGGCGAGGACGAAGCTGGCCGCATCGATCAGTGCCACCGCCCACCCTCCGACGGCGGCGAAGAGCCCGGCGCCGACCAGTGGCCCGAACAGCCGGAACGCCTCCTTGGTCGTCTGGATCGCCCCATTGGCCTCCGCCAGCAGCCCGTCTGGCATGAGGTCCTTGAGCAAACCGTTGAGTGCCGCCGGCAGCACTACGAAGCTGATGCCGTAGGCGAACGCGACCGCCCAGATCAGCCAGACGTCGCCTGCGTCTCGGACCAGGAGAAGTGGAAGCACCGCCAGGGCCGAGGCCAGGTTGCCCCAGACCAGAACGACTCGACGCGAAAGCCGATCCACCCAGATGCCCAACAGAGGAGCCCCGATTGCGGGGAGCACCATGAAGAAGAACGTCAGCCCGGCCATCGCGTTGGATCCGGTGAGCGTCTTCACCCAGATGCTCAGCACCAGGAGCATGATCGAGTCGCCGAGCATCGAGACCGACAAGCCGGCGAACAGCCGTGCGAAGCCCGGGCGGGCGAACGCGGCCCTCATGGCGTCGGCTCCTGGCCTGGGAGATACGTCGGCGCGCCCCACGAAACGATCTCGCACAGCCGAGCCCCACTGGGTCGGGCGCCCGGGTCGCTCATCCGCGCGAGGAAGGACTTCGCCGTCAGCAGTTCTCGAACGGCGAGGTTGAGATCCCGCAACTCCTCGGCGGTGAGCCAGAGCATGGCCTGGGTGCCGTCGGAGGCCGATCGCCACTCTTCGGGTTCGTCCGCAGCACGTGCGTAGGCCTCCCGCAACCGGTCCAGGGAACGGCTCATGACGAGTTCGCTGAGGGCGTGTCCGGCGCGGCGTGTCTCGGGGCTGTCGTCACCCTCCAGCCAGGAGAACCCGATGGACGGCACCTGCCAGGGGCGACGCCGACCTCCCTGGCTGGGCGCCTCTTCGACGAGACCGTGAGCAGCCAACTTGCGCAGGTGCCAGGAGCAGTTGGCAGGACTCTCGTCGAGTCGCTCACCCAGCTCGGTCGCGGTCAGTGGGCCGTCGAGACTCAGCTGCTCGATGATCGCGATCCGCAGCGGATGGGCGAGAGCGCTCAGCTCCCGGGGATCAGATAGTCGGCGTTCCGGCATGCATCGAAGGTAACGTTTCGAAAGAGATCTTTCAATACTTTTCCTGGCTGCGCCTCGGGTGCGGCAGCCCCCGCGAGCAGTCCGCTCGACTGCCCGTTTCGATGCTGGCGGTCAGCAGTCCTGGGACGTTCCGTCCGGGTTGAGCACGATGCAGCCTTCTTGGAACTCGCTGTTGAGTTCGACGGTGCTGCCGAAGATGAACAGTCCTGCGACCAGGGCCAGGCCCACGGTGCCGACGATGGTGCCGATCAGACCGGTCACGAACCCGGCGGTGCCGATCCCCTCGCCGGTCAGGCGGCCCTGTGATGCCTGGATGTCCTTCTTGGCCATCCGAGCCAGGATCATCGCCGGGATGCCGGTGATGAAGGCGCCGCAGAACAGCAGCGACGCGATGCCGAAGACCAGCGAGAGGACGGCCTTTCCGGAGGTCTCGGCCGGCGGCGTCACGGTCAGAGGTTGGGAGTGCGCGGTCCACGCGGTTCCGTCCCAGTAGCGCTGCATGCCTGGGTGCTCAGGATCCGGGAACCATCCGGCAGGTTGTTGGGTCACGGGGACATCATGAGCCCTGATTCGGCCACGCGGGCGTATTGCCAGCAGATCGCGCGTAGCCAGGCGTGCGCTCAGGTCCGCTCGGACGGCTAGCCGCACAAGCCGTTGGCGGCGGCGTCGGCATTCACGTCGCCGCCCACATCGGTGCCGGACTCGCCCGTGGTCGGTTCGGACGGGGAGCCCACGTCGTCGCTGGCGGTGACGACCTGGCCGCTCAGTGCCTTGTTGAGCGGCTTGTCCGCGATGATCCGTTGCCAGAGTTCGTCGGCCTCGGGCGCCCACAGGAGCCGGT
Source organism: Nocardioides sp. (assembly GCA_041581495.1). Classification (GTDB taxonomy): domain Bacteria; phylum Actinomycetota; class Actinomycetes; order Propionibacteriales; family Nocardioidaceae; genus Nocardioides. Next base: position 4,565 of record JBFIDC010000112.1, read on the forward strand.
TGGGATCGGGCTCGTAGGTCATGAAGGGGACGGTGATGAACTCGATGTCGTCGAGTTCGGTCTCTCTGAACTGGCGGGCAAGCGCGGCCAGTTTGGTCAGTGAGGCGAGGTCCGGGTCGGGGGTGATCGACGCGGTCGCGGCCTCGACGAAGTTGTAGACGCGGTTGGGTCGGGTCAGCGTCTTGGCGGAGATGACCTTGTTGATCATCGAGGCGATGAAGACCTGTTGACGCTTCATCCGGCCGATGTCGGCATTGGCCGAGAGTTGATAGCGCTCGCGGACGTAGTTGAGCGCCTGCTGTCCGCGCAGTTCCTGGGTGCCGGCCTCGAAGAAGATGTCGTGCTCGGGGTCGTCGACCGCCTCGGGGATGCAGACGGTCACGCCGTCGACGGCATCGACCATGTCGATGAACCCGTTGAAGTCGAGGGAGATGTAGTGGTCGATGTAGATGCCGGTCAGGGACTCGACTTGCGCGACGGTGCACGTCTCGCCGCCGAGGGAGAATGCGGCATTGAAGAACTGCAGTTCTCCGCCGGGGATCATTTCGCCGTCCTCGCCTTCACACTCCGGCCTGGTCACCAGCGCGTCCCGGGGCAGGCTCACGCCGTAGACCTCGCTGCGGTCAGCGGAGACGTGCACCAGGATCGTGGTGTCGGAGCGGCGTCCGATGTCGGTCTGCCCGTCGATGTCGTTGCCGTCTCCGGCCCGGGAGTCCGAGCCCATGACCAGGATGTTGAGCGGGTCGCCGCCGACGGGCTTCTCGACCCGGTGCTCGATCTTCTCGCCTTCATCGATGTTGCCGTTGAGCTGATTGAAGGCGACCATCACCGTCACCGCCGTGGTGATGCCCAGCACGACGAGGGTGCCCACGATGACCCGCAGGACGATCTGCCGCGGGTCCGTCGTTGCGCCAGGATTGGTCACGGCCCCATCGTCCCAGAGTCCCTATGGCGCCGGACTGCGGCAGTGTCTGATTTCCGCTAGAACTTGTCGGTGACACCGACCAGGATGGGGGCATGTCGACACAGGCCACCGATCGCGACGGGCACGCGATGAGCCGTCTCGACGCCGAATCCTGCTATCGCGCGGTGAAGTCGCGGGATCGTCGCTTCGACGGCGTCTTCTATGTCGCGGTGCGGACCACCGGGATCTATTGCCGGCCCTCATGCCCGGCGCGGACCCCGGCGTACGCGAATGTGACCTTCCACCCGAGCGCGGCCGCGGCCCAGGGGGCCGGCTACCGCGCCTGCAAGCGGTGCCTGCCCGATGCGACACCCGGTTCGCCCGACTGGGATGTCGCTGCGACCGCGGCGGGTCGGGCGATGCGGTTGATCGCCGACGGCGTCGTGGATCGCGAGGGCGTCGAGGGGTTGTCGCAGCGGGTGGGCTACACGCCCCGACATCTCAGTCGGCTGCTGACCGCCGAGTTGGGCGCCGGTCCGCTGGCGTTGGCCCGGGCGCGTCGGGCTCAGACCGCGAGGGTGCTGATCGAGACGACCGATCTCGGATTCGCCGATGTCGCGTTCGCGGCCGGATTCGCGAGTGTGCGGCAGTTCAACGACACCGTCCGCGAGGTCTATGCCGCCAGCCCCACCGATCTGCGTGGTCGGCGTGGCCGGACGCTGAGTCCCGGTGCGGTCACCATGCGGTTGGGCGTGCGGACGCCGTTCGCGGGTCGGCGGTTGCTCGACTTCCTCGCTCACCACGTGGTGCCGGGGGTCGAGGTCACCGGTCCGGGTTGGTATGCGCGAACGCTGGATCTCCCGCACGGCCCCGGCACGGTGCGACTCGATCTGGGCGACAATGCGGCGGCGGGTGAGACAGCCCTGGTGGAGGCACGGTTCGTGTTGCACGACCTGCGCGACACCACGGCGGCCCTCGAGCGGGTGCGGCGCCTGCTGGACGCGGACTGCGATCCGGTCGCTGTCGATGCTCAGTTCGCCGGCGACCCGGTGATCGGTCCGCTGGTGGGTGCGACTCCCGGCCTGCGGGTGCCGGGTCAGGTGGACGGCGAGGAGACCGCGATCCGCACGGTGATCGGCCAGCAGGTCAGTGTGGCCGGCGCCTGCACGGTGGCCGGGCGACTGGTCGCCGAACACGGGCGACCCATCGAGTCCGACATCCCCGGGTTGACGCATCTGTTCCCCGACTCGGCTACGTTGGCGGCCCTCGATCCGGATCTGCTCCCGATGCCGCGGGCTCGCGGTCGGGCGCTGGTGGGGTTGGCCGCCGCGCTCGCCTCCGGAGCGATCAGCCTGGATCGTGGCCCTCATCGAGACGAGGTGCGTGCCTCGTTGCTCGCCTTGCCCGGCATCGGCCCGTGGACAGCCGACTATGTCGCGATGCGTGCACTCGGGCACCCCGACGTCTTCTTGCCGACCGATCTGGGCGTCCGACAGGCGATCGAGCGACTCGGTCACCGACCCGCGCGGGTCATCGGCGAGAGTGAGGCCTGGCGGCCCTGGCGCTCCTACGCCCTGATGCACCTGTGGAACACCCTGATGCCTGCGCTACCTGCGTCGCCGAACAAGGAGATCTGAGATGTGGACCGTGGTGGACTCACCCGTCGGTGAACTGCGAATCGTGGAGCGCGATGGCGCCCTGCGCAACATCGACTTCACGCCGTTCCCGGCCTCGGACGGCCAGCCGCGCGGCGGCCGCGACGACGCCCACCCGGTGCTGGCCGAGGCGGCTCGCCAGTTGGCGGCGTACTTCGCCGGCGAACTCACCGAGTTCGACCTGCCACTGGCTCCCCAGGGCACCGACTTCCAGCAGCGGGTGTGGAAGGAGTTGCAGACCATCGATCACGGCGAGACTGCGACGTACGGCGAGATCGCCGCACGGATCGGCATGACCAGCGCGGCCTCACGGGCCGTGGGCTTGGCCAACGGCCGCAACCCGATCCCGATCGTCATCCCCTGTCACCGGGTCATCGGCGCCAACGGCACCCTGACCGGATATGCCGGGGGAGTCAAGCGCAAGCAGATCCTGCTGGACCTGGAGCAGGACGCGCTGTTCTAGGTCGGGTCGTCTGGTCGCGGGAGTCTCAGGAGTCCCCGGATATCAGGGAACTCTGGCACTTCTGCACCGAGATCTCGGTGCAGATGTGAGGGACTTCCCTGATCCCCGGGGACTCCGCCCCAGCGCCAGGGAAGACGCCGACCCGACTACTCAGCCGCAGCGCGGCGCAAGGACTCCGAGAGGCGCTCGGCAGCGGCGAGTACGGCGGGGGCGTGCATCTTGCCGGGTTGGCGGGAGAGTCGCTCGAGGGGGCCGCTGACCGAAACCGCGGCGATGATCTTGCCGCCGGGGGAGCGGATCGGGGCCGAGACCGAGGCCACGCCCTGTTCGCGCTCGCCCACCGACTGCGCCCAGCCCCGGCGACGGATGCCCGACAGCGCGGCGGCGGAGTAGGCGGCGTTCTGAAGACCACGGTGCATGCGCTCCGGGTCCTCCCAGGCCAGCAGTACCTGAGCGGCGGAACCGGCGCGCATGGTGATCTGCGAACCCACCGGAATGGTGTCGCGCAACCCCGAGGGTCGCTCCGCGGCGGCGACGCAGACCCGGTGGTCTCCTTGGCGGCGCCACAACTGCGCGGACTCGCCGGTGATGTCGCGCAGGCGTGCCAGCACCGGTCCGGCGGCGGCCAGAAGTCGGTCTTCGCCGGCAGCGGCGGACAGTTCGGCCAGTCGCGGACCGAGGACGAAGCGCCCCTGCATATCGCGCGCCACGAAGCGGTGATGCTCGAGAGCAACCGCGAGACGGTGCGCGGTGGGACGCGCGAGACCGGTGGCGGCGACGAGGCCGGCGAGGGTCGCGGGGCCGGACTCGAGTGCTGTCAGCACGAGGGCGGCCTTGTCGAGAACTCCGACGCCACTGCTGCCTGTGTCCATATAGCAATACTGCCGTCTCAGATCATGGACCGCAAGTCTATGCTGGTCCCATGGGAAAGACTCTGGCTGAGAAGGTCTGGGAGCAACACGTCGTTCGCTCCGTCGCGGGTGAGCCCGACCTTCTTTACATCGACCTACATCTGCTTCACGAGGTGACCTCACCTCAGGCCTTCGATGGTCTCAGGTTGGCGGGCCGCGCGGTGCGCCGCCCCGACCTGACGCTGGCCACCGAGGACCACAACGTCCCGACGATCGACCAGGACAAGCCGATCGCCGACCCGGTCTCGCGCACGCAGATCGAAACGATGCGGCGCAACGCCGCCGAGTTCGGCGTCCGGTTGCACCCCCTCGGCGACATCGAGCAGGGCATCGTGCACGTGGTGGGCCCCCAACTCGGGTTGACCCAGCCGGGCATGACGATCGTGTGCGGCGACAGCCACACCAGCACCCACGGCGCCTTCGGGGCCATCGCCTTCGGTATCGGCACCTCCGAGGTCGAGCACGTTCTCGCGACCCAGACCCTGTGGCAGAGGAAGCCGAAGGCGATGCGCGTCAGTGTCGACGGCACGCTCGGCTTCGGCGTCTCCGGCAAGGACGTGATCCTCGCCATCATCGGCCAGATCAGCGCCGCCGGCGCGACCGGCCACGCGGTCGAGTACGCCGGCTCGGCGATCCGCGGCCTCGACATGGAAGGCCGCATGACGGTCTGCAACATGACCATCGAGGCCGGCGGCAGGGCCGGCATGATCGCGCCGGACGAAACCACCTTCGCCTATTGCGAGGGCCGCATGTTCGCGCCGAAGGAAGAGAAGTGGGACAGGGCGCTGGCCTACTGGAAGACCCTGCCGAGCGACGAGGACGCCGTTTTCGACACTGACGTGACGGTCGACGGCAACGCCATCGCGCCGATGGTGACCTGGGGCACCAGCCCGGAGAACGTCGTGCCGGTGACGGGCGCGGTGCCGGACCCCAGCAACGAGCCCGACCC
>JBFIDC010000113.1:0-9410 GCA_041581495.1 Nocardioides sp.
CCTGCCCGACCTCACCGACTTCGAGGACATGGAGCACCCTGACAGCGCTTCGGCGGCCCCCGAGGTCCCGGCGGACGCGAACGAGCCGTCCGCCCCTGAGGTCGCGGCAGAACCAGCGTGAGCCCCGTGATCGAGACCGACGACGAGGGTCTGATTCGGCTTCAGAAACTCCTGGCCACCTCCGGAGTCACTTCGCGGCGCAAGTGCGAGGAGCTGATGCTGGCCGGCGAGGTCGGGGTGGACGGAGAGATCGTCACCCGACTCGGCACCAAGGTCGATCCGAGCGTCGCGGTGATCCGCGTCGGCGGCAAGCGGTTGCCGCCGGTCTCGCCGAACGTCTACCTGGTGCTCAACAAGCCCCGGGGTGTGGTCTCGACCATGTCCGACCCGCAGGGGCGGCGCACCCTGGGCGATCTGGTGGCCGAGCGCCCCGAACGGCTCTTCCACGTGGGCCGTCTCGACACCGACACCACGGGTCTGATCGTGCTGACCAACGACGGCAACTTCGCCCAGCGGCTCGCGCATCCCTCCTATGAGGTCGACAAGACCTACGTCGCCGAGGTCGAGGGCGAGATCACCAAGGCGACCCTGCGCACGCTGTTGCACGGCGTGGTCCTCGATGACGGCCCGGTCACGGTGAGCAAGGCGCGGGTCATTCAGGAGGCGAAGGGCAAGTCGATCGTCGAACTTGTGATCCACGAAGGTCGCAACCGCATCGTGCGTCGGCTCCTCGACCACGTGGGTCACCCGGTCAAACGCCTGACCCGCACAGCCATCGGTCCGGTGCGTCTGGGCCGCCTCCCCGAAGGGGAACTGCGTGACCTCACCTCCGCCGAACTCGGCGAACTGCTGGACAGCGCGCAGCTCTAGGCTCGGGGCGCACTAACCTTGTCGCCCGTGGGAGTCAGAGCAGTACGCGGCGCAACACAACTCGACACCGACGAGCGCGACCACATGCTCGAACGGGTGGCCGAGATGGTTCTCGACTCCATGAGCGCCAACGGCCTCGAGGTCGACGACTTCATCTCGGTCATCTTCACAGCGACCTCCGATCTGGTCTCCGAGTTCCCGGCCTATGCGGCGCGCCGCCTCGGTTTCGGTGAGGTGCCGTTGCTGTGCGCGCGCGAACTCGAGATCGAACGCTCCATGCCCCGGGTGGTCCGGATGCTGGCGCACGTGGAGACGGACCTGCCCCGGGCCGACATCACCCACGTCTACCTCCACGGGGCCGCTGCGCTGCGCAGCGACCTCACCCGGGTCCGGTCCAGCCCCGATGAGTGAATTGCGGGGCCCGATCGAGATCGTGGGCACCGGACTGGTGGGCACCTCGATCGCGCTGGCTCTCACCGACGTCGGTCTGGAGTGCGTGCTCTCCGATGAGAGTTCCGACAATCTGCGCACGGCGACCGGGCTCGGCGCCGGTCGGGTAGCGACGCCGGAGGACCGCCCGACGATGGTCGTGGTCTCGGTCCCACCCGCGCACCTGGGTCGGGTGATCAGACAGGCGCTGGAGCGCACCGCCGACCAGCAGGCAGTCGTCACCGACGTCGGCAGCATCAAGTCCGGCCCGCTGGCCGAGATCGCCGACGCCCCCGGCCTGGACAGGTACGTGGGCGGCCACCCCATGGCCGGCAGTGAGCGTTCGGGGCCCCTGGCCGCCAGCGCCGCTCTCTTCGACGGACGGCCCTGGGCGATCACGCCCCATGCCGCATCGAACCGGGATGCGCTCGAGATGGTCGAGGCGCTGGTCCGGCGCTGTGGGGGAGTGCCGGTGCGGCTGACCCCCCTCGAGCACGACGCCGCGGTCGCTCGCACTTCGCACGTCCCGCACCTGCTGGCAGCCCTGGCCGCCGGACGCCTGGCCGACGCGCCGACCGGCCACCTGACGCTGTCGGGGCAGGGCGTGCGCGACGTGACCCGGGTGGCCGCCGGCGATCCGGCGCTCTACGGCCAGATCGTCTCCGCGAACGCCGACCAGGTCATCAACCTGCTCGGTGAGGTCCGCGCTCGGCTCGATGAGGTGATCGCGGCCATCGCAGCAGGGGACCGCGAGGCATTGGAGGCCCTGCTCGCCGAGGGCGTCGCGGGCACCAAGGCCATCCCAGGCAAGCACGGTGGCCCGGTTCTACCCATGCGGTCGGTGTTCGTCTCCGTGCCCGACCACCCCGGCGAGCTCGCCCGGCTGTTCGCGGACGCCGGTGCGAGCGGGGTCAACATCGAGGACGTGCGCATCGACCACGACCCGGGCCGCGACACCGGTCTGGTTGAACTGCTGGTCGAGGAGAGTCGCGCCGAGCATCTGCTGGTGTCTCTGGAATCCCGTGGCTGGGTGACGCACAGGTAGGCTGCCGACTCGTGAACAGCGCTGGTCCCGGGGTCGTCGTAGCCGTCGATGGGACGTCCGGATCGGGCAAGTCGAGCACCTCGCGGGGCGTGGCCGGGCGGCTGGGGCTGCGCTACCTGGACACCGGGGCCATGTATCGAGCGGTGACGTGGTGGATGTTGCGCCACGGAGTCGACGTCGAGGACGCCGAAGCGGTCGCACGCCGGTGCCTCGAGCCGCGTATCGAGTCCGGCACCGACCCGGCGGCGCCCACGATCGCTGTCGATGGCCAAGATGTCGGCGTCGAGATCCGCAGTGACGCTGTGAACGCAGCGGTCTCGCCGGTGAGCGCTGTCCCAGCGGTGCGCGCGCGGCTCCAGGTGATGCAACGCGAGGCCATCACTGCCGCCATCGCCGCAGGCGGCATCGTCGTCGAGGGACGCGACATCGGCTCGGTGATCTGGCCCGAGGCCGAGGTGAAGGTCTATCTGTCCGCTGACGCGTCGGCCCGGGCAGCCCGCCGCGCCGCCGAGGAAGGCGGTAGCGACGTCGAGGCCACCCGCGAGTCGTTGCTGGCCCGGGACCAGATCGACTCGGGCCGTGCGGTCTCCCCCCTGGTCCTGGCCGAGGGAGCGGTGCACGTGGACACCACCGACCTCACGCTCGCCGAAGCGATCCAGACCATCGTGGACATGGTCGAACGTGCCGGTGACGGGGTGAGCGCCACATGACGGCATCCCTACACAACGCCTCCGAGCTCCCGCCCAGTGCCGCGAAGCACCCGTCCCGCATCCTGCTGACTCCGCTCCGCGCGCCGGCGCGGTTCATCGTGAGGCGGCGGTTCAGCGTCGCGGTCCACGACGCGCACCTGGTTCCGGTGCGGGGTCCGGTCATCCTCGCGAGCAACCATGTCGGGATCGCCGACGGGCCGTTGCTGGCGATCTTCAGTCCCCGGCCGGTCCACGCGCTGACCAAGCAGGAGATGTTCGAGGGCCGACTCGGTCGATTCCTCCTCGCCTCGGGTCAGGTGCCCCTCGACCGATTCAATTCCGACCCCGCGGCCATCAAGACCTGCCTGCGCGTCCTTCGTGACGGGAGCGCTGCGGGGATCTTCCCGGAGGGGACGCGTGGAGCGGGCGAGTACGCTCGGTTCCACCGCGGCGCTGCCTACCTCGGTTTGGTATCCGGCGCGCCGATCGTGCCGGTCGTTCAGTTCGGGACCCGAGAGCCCGGCGCGGGCAGCAGTGCGTTGCCGAAGAAGGGCGGACACGTTGACCTGGTCTTCGGTGCGCCCTACACCTTCGATGCGGTCCCCTGGCCACGCACCAAGCAGGCGGTCGAAGACGCCTCCCGCGCGTTGCGTGACTACATGCTTGAACACCTCGACCATGCCAAGGCCCTGACCGGTCGCACCTTGCCCGGCCCCATCGCGGCCTCCCAGGACTCCCAGTCCGACCCCGACACCGGAATCGACACATGAGCGAAGAACACTATCCAGCCCCTGAGCACGTCGGGCCGGTGCCAGTCCTGGCCGTCGTCGGCCGCCCCAACGTCGGCAAGTCGACGCTGGTCAACCGCATCATCGGGCGCCGTGAAGCGGTGGTCGAGGACATCCCGGGGGTGACCCGCGACCGGGTCTCCTACGACGCGATCTGGAACGGCCGCGCCTTCACCGTGGTCGACACCGGTGGCTGGGATCCCGACGCGCGTGGCCTTGCCGAGCAGATCGCCGGTCAGGCCGAGATCGCTGTCTCACTGGCGGACGCCGTCCTGTTCGTCGTCGACGCCACCGTCGGCATCACCGACGTGGACGAGGCCGTCGTCAAGATCCTGCGCAAGTCCGGCAAGCCGGTCGTCCTGGCCGCCAACAAGGTCGACGACCAACGCACCGAGGCGGAGGCATACGGCCTGTGGAACCTCGGACTCGGGGAGCCGCTCCCCGTCTCTGCGCTGCACGGACGCGGCTCGGGCGACATGCTCGACGCCATCCTCGCCGCACTTCCTGACCCGCCCCCCGAGCAGGACGAGGGCGTGGGCCCACGCCGGATCGCCATCGTCGGCAAGCCGAACGTCGGCAAGTCCTCGTTGCTCAACAGGCTGGCCGGTTCGGAGCGGGTGGTGGTCGACGACGTCGCCGGCACCACCGTCGACCCCGTCGACGAACTGGTCGAGCTCGGTGGGCGCACCTGGCGCTTCATCGACACCGCCGGCATCCGCAAGCGGGTCAAGACGGCCTCCGGCCACGAGTACTACGCCTCCCTACGCACCTCGACGGCGATCGATCGGGCCGAGGTTGCGGTGCTGGTGATCGACGCGGGGTCCTCGGTCTCCGAGCAGGACGTCCGGATCCTCCAGACCGTCCGCGAGGCCGGGAGGGCCCTGGTCATCGCCTTCAACAAGTGGGACCTGGTCGACGAGGAGCGCCGCTACTACCTCGAGCGCGAGATCGAGCGGGACCTCGTGCAGGTCCAGTGGGCGCCGCGGATCAACGTGACGGCCCGCACCGGCTGGCACGTCGACCGGCTCGTCCCGGCCCTGGACAAGGCGCTCGAGGGCTGGGAGACCCGCATCGGTACCGGTGCCTTCAACGCCTTCCTGGGCCGTCTGGTCGCCGAGCACCCGCACCCGGTTCGGGGCGGGAAGCAGCCCAAGATCCTTTTCGCCACCCAACCCTCGACCGCGCCGCCGACGTTCGTGCTCTTCACCAGCGGCAAACTCGAGGCCTCCTACGAGCGCTACATCGAACGCAAACTGCGTGAGAACTTCGGCTTCGTCGGCACCCCGATCGTCATCGAGCAACGCGTCCGCGAAAAGCGGAAGCGGTGAGCAGGAGCGCCTCGTTCCTCCGTGTGGGCGTGGCCTATGCGGCCTGGATCGCGGTGGGCGCAGCCTGGCTGTTCCTCGGCCCGGACACCGGGCACCTGTGGCTGGACGGGCTGATCGCCGACGTCCTGGCCACGTTGGTGGTGTTCGTGGCGAGCCGACTCCACGGCAACTCAAGTTTCTATGACGCCTACTGGAGCGTGCTGCCACCGCTGCTCGCGGCGTATTGGTGGTTCGAGCACGCGCCGGTGGCCACCGACGCGCGCTTCTGGCTGCTCATGGTCGTCCTGGTGGTCTGGGCGGTGCGCCTGACCGGCAACTGGATCTATGCCTGGCCGGGATTGCAGCACGAGGACTTCAGGTACGCGCCGATCAAGGAGGGCGCGGGTCGCTTCGGGCCGCTGGCCGACCTGTTCGGCATCCACCTGATCCCCACGTTCCAGGTGTTCTTGGGCCTGGTGCCGGTCTATGTCGTGACGCGTCAGGGCGGGCCGTTGAACTGGCTCGACGTGGTCGCCGTGGCCGTGGGACTCGGCTCGGTGCTGATCGAGACCATCGCTGATCTCCAGATGCACCGCTTCGCGCGGATCAAACAGCCCGGCCAGGTCATGGACCAGGGCCTGTGGGCGTGGTCGCGGCACCCGAACTACTTCGGGGAGTTCGGTTTCTGGCTCGCCCTGGGTCTGTTCGGCCTGGCGGCCTCACCGTCGAGTTGGTGGGTCCTGATCGGCGCTGCAGCCATGCTGGCGATGTTCCTGGGCGTGAGCATCCCGATGATGGAGAAGCGCAGCCTCGAACGTCGACCCGACTATGCCGAAGTCATCGAGCGCGTCCCGTTGTTCGTGCCCCGCCCGCCCCGCTTCACGCTCGGGTGAGCCGGCCCCGCATCGTCATCGCGGGCCTCGGTGACACCGGCGTACTGACCGCCGTCCGGTTGGCCAAGCGCTACGACGTCGTGGGCATCTCGCCCAAACCAGCCCTGGTCAGCGGCCAGGAACTCGGCCTGCGGCTCACCCGCCCCCGGCGTTGGGCGCGTGACTACCAACTCGGCTTCGAATCGCTCCGCGGCCTGGATCGGGTTCGCCGGGTGCACGGGGTCCTCGAGGGTCTGGACCCCCAGGCGCGGCGGGTGAGCGTCAGGCTGGCCGACGGGAGCGTGACCCAGGAGCCTTACGACGTCCTGGTGATCGCCACGGGTGTCCGGAACGGCTTCTGGCGGCGTCCGGATCTGCAGACCCGCGAGGAGGTCGACGCCAGCGTCCTGTCGGCCCACGAGACGATTGCTGCGGCCGGTTCGCTCGCGGTCATCGGTGGGGGAGCGGCGGCCGTCAGCGCGGCGTGGAATGCCTCGCGCACCTGGCCGGACAAGCGGGTCGACCTCTTCTTCCCCGGACCGACCGCGCTGCCGTCGCACCACCGTCGCGTCTGGGCCCGGCTGCGGACCGAACTGGAGGCCCAAGGGGTCGGGTTGCATCCAGGACACCGCGCCGAGGTCCGCGAGGGCTTCGACTGCGACCAGATCACCAGCGGCACGGTCGCGTGGAGCACCGGCCAGGCCGACACGCATCACGATGCAGTCCTGTGGGCCATCGGCCGGGCCATCCCCAACTCGCAGTGGCTGCCACCTGAACTCCTCGATCCGCAGGGCTTTGTGAGATGCGGCCTCGACCTCACGGTGCCCGGGTTCGACGGCGTGTTCGCGATCGGAGACGTCGCGGCCACCGACCCGCAGCGATCCTCGGCGCGCAACTTCACCTTCAAACTCCTGGCGCGCAACATCCGAGCTCACCTCGAAGGGCGCCCGCTCAAGTCGTTCGACCCGCCCAAACGGCGCTGGGGATCGGTGGTCGGTCCTCAAGACGACGGCCTGGTCGTGTTCACAGCGGCGGGGCAGCGCATTCGGATCCCGAGGCTGCCCGCTGAGCACTTCATCCAGGGCTGGGTGGTCGACCGGACCTACTACCGCGGGATTCGACGCCCAAAGCGCGACGCCGACTAGCGGAATCGGCTTAACCTCGAGGAGTGCCCCCCGTCTCGCGCCTCATCCCCGTCGTCCTTGTCAGCGCTCTGGCCGTGGCAGCGGGTGGCGCTGCCGCGGCTGGGTTGGGTTCGTCCGATGCCGGGAGTACCAATGCCCAGCCCAACGCCCAGCCCAACGCCAAGCCCATCGCCAAGACCCGCTGTTCGGAGTTTCCGGCGAACAATTGGTGGCACGCCGAGGTCCGGGCGCTGCCCGTGCACCCGCGCAGTGCCGCGTGGCTCTCGAACATGTCGACCGAGCGGGACCTGCACCCGGACTTCGGACCGTCCTACGGTGACGGACCGAACTACGGCATCCCGATCACCGTGGTCAACAAGCGGCACCGCAAGGTCAAGGTCCGCTTCGTCTATCGCTCCGAGAGCGACCGGGTGAAGTACCCGCTGGGCAAGGACACCCGGATCGAGGGCGGCCGGGCCTCCGACGGCGACCGGCACGCCATCATCGTCGACAAGTCGCGATGCAAGCTGTTCGAGCTCTATGACGTGCGGAAGCGGAAGGGCACGTGGCGGGCCGGCTCGGGCGCGGTGTGGTCGCTCAAGCGCAACAAACTGCGGCCCGACGGGTGGACTTCGGCCGACGCAGCGGGGTTGCCGATCCTGCCCGGACTGCTGCGGTGGAACGAGGTCAAGAGCAATCGGATCGATCACGCAATCCGGTTCACCACCGACGTTACTTCGCGCCACCACCTGTGGCCGGCGCGGCACGACGCCGGATCCACCAATGACATGAACTTCCCTCCGATGGGTGCCCGCTTCCGACTGAAGGCGTCCTACGACGCCTCAGGCCTTTCCCCCTATGCCCAGCGCGTCGTCACCGCGATGCAGACCTACGGGTTGGTGCTCGCCGACAACGGCAGCCCCTGGTTCTTCCAAGGTGAGCAGCACCGCAAGTGGCCCGAGCGACTGATCGAGGACCTCAAGACCATCCCCGCCTCGGCGTTCGTGGCCGTGGATACCGGCTCGCTCCAGGTCTCTGCCGACTCGGCGAAGGCCAAGTAGTACCCGGCCGATTCCAGATGCTCAGACCGGCTCCGGTAGCCTGCTCCCTGGCCTCCTCGCGGGGCCATCGGGCTGTGGCGCAGTTTGGTAGCGCACTTGACTGGGGGTCAAGGGGTCGCAGGTTCAAATCCTGTCAGCCCGACACAGTGAAAACCGCCTCTGACCTGCGGAAACGCGGGTCAGAGGCTGGCTCGGCTTCGGTCGCCCAAGAGCGCGGGACCTTCGGCACCACGCAGTTGGGCCCCTTGACTCTCCTCAGGCCTTGTCGCGTCACGAAGGATCGTTGTCGCAATGGGCCGCGGTGCCCAGGATTCTCGGGGGTCGCCGCCCCAGTCGGCTCACGCGACAGGAGAGAGCCTTGGACACCGGCACCGCCCGCGGAACGGAAGGCGTCGGGCCGCGACGCACCAGCAGTCGATGCGCGCGGTCTCCCATGCGCATCGGGCTACTGACCCTCGAGGTCATCACGTCGCTGGCCGCGCTCGTGGGGGGTACCTTGCTGGCGCTTGCCCCCGACGGGAAGCTCATGGCCGCCAACCCCACAGTGCTGGACGGCAGCCCGTTCGACGACTGGCGCATCCCAGGGTTACTCCTCGGGTTGCTGGTCGGTGGCGGTTTCGCGGTGGCGGCCGGCGCCGTCTGGTTCTGCTCGCGATACGCCCGCCCGCTGTCGATGACAGCCGGGTTCGGACTGGTCCTGTTTGAACTTGTCGAGCTGGGTTGGCTCGGTTTCCACCCGCTGCAAGCGGTCTTTGGCATTGTCGGGGCGACGGCGCTGGTCCTCGCAGCGCGACTGCCGGAGTATGCGAGAACGCCGTTGCGCAACCCCTAGGGGGGTTATGTAGGCTACGCCTAGACAACCCCTTGGGGGGATCGTGGCGACAAAGGAGACACATGACCACGACACGTGACGAGTCGGCTGCCGAGTCGATCGGGGGCGCTTCGGCCGCTGTGAACCGGGACCGTGGAGTCCTCGCCCTGGCCGGCACCATGATCCTGATCAGCGTTCTCTTGGTCGCGCTCGTGTCGCCGTGGTGGCTGCTGCTGACCGGTTTCGTCGGACTCAACCTGCTGCAGTCCAGCATCACCGGGTTCTGCCCCGCCGCGATCGTCCTGCGGGCCCTCGGCGTACCGGCAGGCTGCGCCTTCCGCTGAGCGTCGTGAGTAGGCGCAGACGGCGGTAGCGCAGACTGGACGGCATGTCCGTCGCCGTCACCGCAGTCTC
>JBFIDC010000114.1:0-9409 GCA_041581495.1 Nocardioides sp.
GCCTTCGAGGTGCAGGGCCCGCTCGACTTCTCCCTGACCGGCATTCTCTCGGGGCTCCTGGCGCCGTTGGCCGCCGCGGAGATCAGTGTGTTCACCATGTCGACCTACGACACCGACTGGATCCTGGTTCCTCAGCCCGACGCCGATCGCGCGAGCGAGTGCTGGCGTGAGCAGGGCCATGAGATCGCCGCGGCGATCCCCGCCAAGCCAGGCAAGAGGGGATAGGTATGGGTGTCACGAGTCCCCGCGGATTCCTCGCCTCCGGGGTGCCGGCGGGACTGAAGTCCACCGGCGCCAAGGACGTTGCTCTGGTGGTCAACCAGGGGCCGACCTTCGATTCCGCCAGCGTCTTCACCGGCAATCGGTGCAAGGCCAATCCGATCCTGTGGAGCCAAGAGGTCGTCAAGGACGGCGTCGTCCGTGCCGTGGTCCTGAACTCCGGTGGAGCCAACTGCTACACGGGGCCGGAGGGGTTCCAAACCACCCATGCGGTGGCGGAGCGCGTGGCCGAGCGGTTGGGCATCGGAGCCATTGACGTGGTGGTGTGCTCGACCGGCCTCATCGGTCTGGCGAACGACCGAGCGGCGTTGCTCGACGGTGTCGATGCCGCGCACGCGGCCCTGTCGGCAGACGGCGGGCAGGCGGCGGCCGAGGCGATCATGACCACCGACTCGGTCAGCAAGCAGGCGCACGTGCAGGGTGCCGGATGGAGCATCGGTGGCATGGCCAAGGGTGCGGGCATGCTCGCCCCCCAACTCGCCACCATGCTCGTGGTGCTCACCACCGATGCGGTGGTCTCGCCGGGTGACTTGGATACGGCATTGCGCGCCGCGACCAGGGTCAGTTTCGACCGACTGGACTCCGACGGGTGCATGTCGACCAACGACACGGTGACGGTGATGGCCAGCGGGGCCAGCGAGATCACCCCCACGCTGCCCGACTTCACCGAGGCGTTGACGCAGGTGTGCACCGACTTGGCCATGCAACTCCTCCGAGACGCCGAGGGAGCCGACCATGACATCGCGATCACGACGATCAACGCCGCCAGCGAGGCCGAAGCCGTCGAGGTCTCGCGCAGCGTCGCTCGCAGCAACCTCTTCAAGGCCGCGGTCTTCGGCAAGGACCCCAACTGGGGACGCGTCCTGGCCAGCATCGGCACCACCCAAGCCAGGTTCGACCCGGCGGATCTCGATGTCGCCATGAACGGCGTGTGGGTATGCAAGAACTCCACGCCGGCTGCCGATGCGACCTCGGTCGATCTGAGCGACCGCGAAGTGAGCGTCACGATCGACCTGAAGTCCGGACAGGAGCGCGCCACCGTGTGGACCAACGACCTGACACACGCCTACGTCCACGAGAACAGCGCGTACAGCTCATGACCGACGAGAAGGCCAGGCAGATCAAGCAGGCGAAGGCCAGCGTCCTCGCGGATGCTTTGCCATGGCTGAAGACCTACCACGGGAAGATCGTCGTGGTGAAGTACGGCGGCAACGCGATGACCGACGAGGTCCTCAAGCGCGCCTTCGCCGAGGACATCGCGTTCCTTCGGTTCGCTGGGTTCAAAACCGGTCGTGGTGCACGGCGGCGGACCGCAGATCTCACGGATGCTCGACAAGCTCAACATCGAGTCCGAGTTCAAGGGTGGGTTGCGGGTGACCACGCCCGAGGCGATGGACGTCGTCCGGATGGTGCTGGTCGGCCAGGTCCAGCGCGAACTGGTCGGCCTGATCAACGAGCACGGTCCCCTTGCGGTGGGCCTCTCCGGAGAGGACGCGGGACTGTTCACGGCCAAGGCCACCAACACCATCGTCGATGGTGAAGAGGTCGACCTCGGGCTGGTCGGCGAGGTGGATCGCGTCCGGCCCGAATCGGTGCTGGACCTGATCGAGGCCGGCCGCATTCCGGTGGTCTCGAGCGTGGCACCCGACGTCAACGGCGTTGTCCACAACGTCAACGCCGACTCGGCCGCGGCCGCGCTCGCCATCGCGCTCAAGGCCGAGAAGCTGTTGGTGCTCACCGACGTCGAGGGCCTGTTCCTCGACTGGCCCAATGTGCAGGACGTCGTGGGCGAGATCAGTCCCGAGTCGCTCGAGCAGGTGCTGCCGGACCTCGACTCGGGAATGGTGCCCAAGATGGGCGCCTGCCTCGAAGCCGTGCGCAGCGGCGTCCCGCGGGCCACGGTGGTCGACGGCCGCGAACCGCACGCGGTCCTGGTGGAACTCTTCACCAAGGAAGGTGTCGGCACCCAGGTGTTGCCCGGTGTCGAGACCAAGACGCGCAAGGCGCGCGACACGAACCCCGGTGACGGATCATGACCGACTTCAAGGACCGCTACGCCACCAGTCTGATGAACACCTTCGGCCCGCCCAAGCTCACCCTGGTGCGCGGCGAGGGGGCCCATGTCTGGGACGACCAGGGCAAGGCCTACCTCGACCTGCTCGGCGGCATCGCCGTCAACGCCCTGGGGCACGCGCACCCGGCTCTCGTCGACGCCGTGACCACTCAGATGCGCACGCTGGGGCACATCTCGAACTTCTTCACCAGCCCCACCCAGGTCGAACTCGCCGAGCGCCTGGTCGAGGTGCTGGACGCCGGGCCGGCCAAGGTGTTCTTCACCAACTCCGGCACCGAGGCCAACGAGGCGGCGTTCAAGCTCACCAGGCGCACGGGCCGCACCCAGGTGGTCGTCGCCGAGGGGGGCTTCCACGGCCGGACCATGGGTGCCCTGGCGCTCACGTCCAAGCAGGCCTACCGGACCCCGTTCGAGCCGCTGCCCGGTGAGGTCACCTTCGTCCCGTTCGGTGACGTCCAGGCTCTTGCGGCCGCCGTCAGCGAGGAGACCGCCGCGGTTCTGCTCGAACCCATCCAGGGAGAAGCCGGCGTGGTGATGGCGCCCGAGGGCTACCTGGCAGCGGCGCGCCAGATCGCCGATCAGCACGGTGCCCTGCTCTGGCTCGACGAGGTGCAGACAGGTGTGGGCCGCACGGGTGCGTGGTTCGCTCATCACGAGTCCGGCGTGCGTCCAGACATCGTGACCGTCGCCAAGGGACTCGGTGGCGGGTTCCCCATCGGTGCCTGCATCGGCGTCGGCGCCGCGGGGGAGTTGCTCGAGCCCGGCAACCACGGGACCACCTTCGGTGGGAACCCGGTCGCCTGCGCCGCGGGCCTGGCCGTGATGAACCTGATCGAGGCCGAGGGACTCCGACAGCGCGCTACCGAACTGGGTCAGCGCCTGCGCGCCGCTCTGGCGGCCGAGCCTCGCGTCGTCGAGGTTCGCGGCGCCGGTCTGCTGATCGGCCTGGACCTGGCTGACGACAAGTCGGCCGAGGTGACCGCAGCGGCCCTCGCTGCCGGCTTCATCATCAACAACCCCACCCCCCGACGGATTCGGCTGGCACCTCCATTGATCCTCACCGACGCTGATGCGGACTCGTTCCTGGCCGCGTGGCCGGGCATCCTCGACGAGGCGGGCCTGTGACCGCGCCGACGCTGCGGCACTTCCTGGCCGACGACGACCTCACGCCCGAGGAGCAGACTCGCGTCCTCGATCTCGCGGCCGAGTTGAAGGCCTCGCCGTTCGAGCGCCGCCCCTACGAGGGCCCCCGCTCGGTCGCGATGATCTTCGACAAACCGACCCTGCGCACCCAGGTCTCCTTCGCGGCCGGGATCGCCGAGTTGGGTGGGAACCCGATGCTGGTGGAGGGCAGGCTGGCGGGGATCGGCGTGCGCGAGTCCGTCCAGGACGTGGCACGCGTCCTCGGTCGCCAGGTCGCCACGGTGGTCTGGCGAACCTTCGAGCAGCGGGCCCTCGAAGTGATGGCGCAGTATGCGCAGGTCCCAGTGGTCAATGCCCTGACCGACGAGTTCCATCCCTGCCAACTGATCGCGGATCTGCTGACGGTTCGCGAGCACAAGGGCGACCTGCGTGGGTTGACGGTGGCCTTCGTCGGCGATGCCGCCAACAACATGGGCAACTCGTGGCTGCTGGCGGGAGCGACCGCCGGGATGCACGTGCGTCTCGCGGGGCCGGAGGGCTTCTTGCCGACCCAGGACATGTTCGGCCGGGCCGCCAAGATCGCCGAGACCACCGGGGGATCGGTGGTCGGACTGAGCGATCCGGTCGAGGCCGTCACCGGCGCTGACGTCGTCGTGACCGACACCTGGGTCTCGATGGGCAAGGAGGGCGAGGAACTGGCCCGGGAGGAAGTCTTCGCGGAGTACTCCTTGACGCCGTCACTGCTGGCATCTGCGCAGGCCGACGCGATCGTGCTGCATTGCCTGCCTGCCTACCGGGGCAAGGAGATCGCGGCCGCGGTGATCGACGGTCCGCAGAGCGTGGTGTGGGACGAGGCCGAGAACCGTCGGCACGCCCAGAAGGCCGTGATGGTCTTCTTGATGGAGAGCGTGGAGGCATCGTCATGACCGAGTCGACCTACCGCCCCGCGACCAAGAACGCGCGCCACCAGCAGATCATCGAACTGGTCACTCATCACGAGGTCCGCAGCCAGGGCGAACTCGCGGGACTCCTGGCCGACCAGGGCGTCCACGTCACCCAGGCCACCTTGTCCCGAGACCTGCTCGAACTCGATGCGGTCAAGGTCCGCTCCAGTTCGGGAGCGTTGGTCTATGCGGTTCCCGCCGAGGGCGGGGACCGGCGGCCCGCGGCGCCGGGGGAGTCGGCAGCGGCTTCCTCACGCCTGGCCAGGCTGTGCGCAGAATTGCTGGTCAGCGCCGAGGCCAGCGCCAACCTCGTCGTGTTGCGCACTCCACCGGGGGCGGCCCAGTTCCTGGGCTCGGCCTTCGACAAAGCAGAAATACCCGAGATCCTCGGCACCATCGCCGGCGACGACAGCGTGCTGGTGATCAGCCGCGATCCCGCCGGAGGCGACGACCTGGCGCGACGCCTGCTCGCGATGGCCGATTCCACAGCGACCAACGATCAGAAGGACGACTCATGAGCAAGGTTCTCACCACGCTGCCCAAGGGCGAGCGTGTCGGCATCGCCTTTTCCGGAGGCCTGGACACCTCGGTGGCCGTGGCGTGGATGCGCGACAAGGGCGCCATCCCGTGCACCTACACCGCCGACATCGGGCAGTACGACGAGCCGGACATCTCCGGGGTCCCCACGCGGGCGTTGGAGTACGGCGCCGAGATCGCCCGGGCCGTGGACTGCCGCGGGCCACTGGTCGAGGAAGGCTTGGCGGCTCTCGCCTGCGGTGCGTTCCACATCCGCTCCGGCGCGCGGACCTACTTCAACACCACCCCTCTGGGTCGCGCGGTGACCGGGACGACCCTGGTGCGAGCCATGCACGAGGACGGCGTCGACATCTGGGGCGACGGCTCGACCTTCAAGGGCAACGACATCGAGCGGTTCTATCGCTACGGACTGCTGTCGAACCCCTCGCTGCGCATCTACAAGCCCTGGCTCGACGCGGACTTCGTCGCCGAGTTGGGCGGGCGTTCGGAGATGAGCGCCTGGCTGACCCAGCACGGGCTGCCCTACCGGGACAGCGCTGAGAAGGCGTACTCGACCGACGCCAACATCTGGGGCGCCACGCACGAGGCCAAGACGCTCGAGCATCTCGATGTCTCCCTCGAGTCAGTCGAGCCGATCATGGGCGTGAAGTTCTGGGACCCGGCTGTGGAGATCGTGCCCGAGGACGTCACCATCACGTTCCGTGAAGGCCGCCCGGTCGCGATCAACGGCTCTTCGTTCACCGATTCCATCGCTTTGGTGATGGAGGCCAACGCCATCGGCGGGCGGCACGGGCTCGGGATGTCCGACCAGATCGAGAACCGGATCATCGAGGCCAAGTCCCGCGGCATCTACGAAGCCCCCGGGATGGCGCTGCTCTGGATCGCCTTCGAGCGCTTGCTCAACGCCATCCACAACGAAGACACGATCGCGAACTATCAGGCCGAGGGGCGCCGTCTGGGCCGGTTGCTCTATGAGGGCAGGTGGCTCGACCCGCAGGCGTTGATGCTGCGCGAGTCATTGTTGCGTTGGGTCGCCTCCGTGGTCACCGGCGAGGTGACGATCCGGCTGCGGCGCGGCGAGGACTACACCATCACCCGCACCGATGGCCCGAACTTCTCCTACCACCCCGACAAGTTGTCGATGGAGCGCACCGAGAACGCCGCCTTCGGGCCGCACGACCGGATCGGTCAGCTGACCATGCGCAACCTCGACATCGCCGACTCACGGGCAAAACTCGAGCTGTACGCGTCTCAGCCGCTCGATCAGGGCCAGGTCCTCGTCGAGCACGGCACCCTGTTCGGTGAGTTGCCGGCCGGTGGTGCGGACAAGATCACCGAGAACCCTGAGGCCGAAGAGGATCTGGCCGAGGATGCGCTGGACAACGCGGCGATGGAGTTCGGAACGGACTGATGGCAGACATCATGCGTGCCTCGGGGACCCTCGACGCCGCCACACGGAGGGATGACCGGTGAGCACCACCAACGAAGGAAAGCTCTGGGGTGGCCGGTTCTCGGGAGGACCCTCCCCAGAACTCGAGGCGTTGTCGCGTTCGACCCACTTCGATTGGCGGTTGACGACCTACGACATCGCCGGCTCCCACGCTCATGCCAAGGCGCTGGGCGCCGCGGGTCTCCTCTCCGCATCCGACGAGGCCGAGATCCACGCCGGGCTCGCCGAACTCTCGCGACGCTACGAAGCCGGTGAACTGCACCCGGATCCCTCCGATGAGGACGTCCACGGGGCTCTGGAGAGGCTGTTGCTGGCCGAGGTCGGCACCGAACTCGGTGGGAGGCTTCGCGCGGGTCGGTCGCGCAACGACCAGATCGCCACGCTGCTGCGCTGTTACCTGCTCGACCACTCGCGAGACATCGCGCGACTTCTCCTCGACCTCGTCGAGGTCATCGCGGAACAGGGCCGCACCCACCTCGGGGCGGTCATGCCCGGACGGACCCACCTTCAGCACGCCCAACCCGTCTTGTTGACCCATCACCTGTTGGCACACGCGTGGCCCTTGGTGCGCGACGCCGAGCGCTTGGCTCAATGGCATGCCCGGACCGCGGCCGAGTCACCCTATGGCGGCGGCGCCCTGGCCGGTTCCAGCCTGGGATTGGACCCCGAACTGGTGGCCGCCGAACTCGGCTTCCTCGGATCGGCTGCGAACTCGATCGACGGCACTGCCTCGCGCGACTTCGCGGCCGAGTTCGCCTTCATCTGCGCCCAGATCGGTGTCGACCTGAGCCGGCTGGCCGAAGAGATCATCTTGTGGTCCACCCACGAGTTCGGTTTCATCAAACTGCACGACTCGTGGTCGACGGGGTCGAGCATCATGCCGCAGAAGAAGAACCCCGACATCGCCGAACTCGCGCGGGGCAAGGCGGGCCGACTGGTCGGCAACCTGACCGGCCTGCTCACCACCCTCAAGGCGCTGCCGCTGGCCTACAACCGCGACCTGCAGGAGGACAAGGAGCCCGTCTTCGACTCCGTGGACACCCTCGAAGTGCTGCTCCCCGCGATGGCTGGGCTGGTGGCCACGGTTGAGTTCGACACCGACAAGATGGCCTCTCTTGCCCCCGTCGGGTTCTCTCTGGCCACCGACATCGCCGAGTGGCTGGTTCGACAAGGCGTCCCGTTCCGAGTCGCCCACGAGGACGCCGGCGCGTGCGTACGTGCCTGCGAGGAGTCCGGCATCGAACTCTGGGACCTCACCGACGAGCAACTCGCCGCGGTGTCACCGCGACTGACCCCGGCCGTGCGTGAAGTGTTGACGGTCGAGGGTTCGGTCGCGTCGCGATCCGGACGCGGTGGCACGGCGCCGCAGCGTGTGGCCGAGCAGCTCACCGAACTCGATGCGGCGGTCACCCGACTGCGCGGGTGAGCTGACCGGGGATCGGCCGACAGCCATGAGTGGGCTTCGCGAGTTGCTCGACGGCAGCTCGCTCGAGGTCGCTCCCAGGCTCCTTGGCGCGGTGATCAGACACGGGGCGGTCTCGGTGCGATTGACCGAGGTCGAGGCGTATGCCGGCGAGCAGGACCCCGGTTCCCACGCGTTCAACGGGCCGACACCGCGCAACCAGGTGATGTTCGGCCCGTCCGGCCACCTGTACTGCTACTTCGTCTACGGCATGCACGTGTGCGCCAACGTCGTCGTCGGGCCACCCGGTGACCCTGCTGCGGTCCTGCTGCGCGCGGGTGAGGTCGTCGACGGCCACCAGGCAGCGCTGCAGAACCGGCCCGGAGCCCGGCACCACGACCTGGCGCGTGGCCCCGCACGCCTGTGTCGCGCGCTGGGCATCGGGCTGCAACACAACGGCTGCGACCTGCAGGCCGGCCCGATCTTGCTCGAGGTGGGGGAGCGGCACCCCGACTCGGCCATCGCCTCGGGGCCCCGAGTCGGGCTGCGACGGGCGCCCGATCGCCCTTGGCGGTTCTGGCTGGACGGTCACCCCAGCGTCTCCGCCTACCGCCCCGCAGCGCCTCTGAAGGGGCCATCCTGAGCGTGAATCACGCTCAGGTACCCCCCGATTTGGAAGTGCGCACCCCGTGCTGTAAGTTTTCATCTCGCCGCAGGGAGCGGCTCCCCCTTCAGGCCGTCAGGCCACATCAGGGGAGTCTCACGCCCTGAGGTTGGAACCAGCCAGACCCGCTCAACTCGCCGAGTTGACCGAGACAGCGAAGTTCCGGTAAGTTTCTGCAGGTTGCCCCGAAGGCGCCCGAGAGGGTTAGCCGGCGGTGCGCGTGTGATGTTTGAGAACTCAACAGTGTGTCATAATCGACGAATTAGTTTGTTATGCCCCGTCATCTAGACAAAGCTCTTCGGAGCCGCGACTAGAGACGGTTTCTTTGGTAAGACAATGATTCTGACAATAGTCAGTCTCGTTCTCTTGTCAGGCATCTCTTCTTGTCGATTCACTTCGGTGGGTCGGCAGTTTGATTTCAATGGAGAGTTTGATCCTGGCTCAGGACGAACGCTGGCGGCGTGCTTAACACATGCAAGTCGAGCGGTAAGGCTCCTTCGGGAGTACACGAGCGGCGAACGGGTGAGTAACACGTGAGTAATCTGCCCTTCACTTCGGGATAACCACCGGAAACGGTGGCTAATACCGAATACGACCAGCCCTCGCATGAGGTGCTGGTGGAAAGTTTTTTCGGTGAAGGATGTGCTCGCGGCCTATCAGCTTGTTGGTGAGGTAATGGCTCACCAAGGCTTCGACGGGTAGCCGGCCTGAGAGGGTGACCGGCCACACTGGGACTGAGACACGGCCCAGACTCCTACGGGAGGCAGCAGTGGGGAATATTGGACAATGGGCGAAAGCCTGATCCAGCAACGCCGCGTGAGGGATGACGGCCTTCGGGTTGTAAACCTCTTTCAGTACCGACGAAGCGCCCTGTCGGGTGGTGACGGTAGGTACAGAAGAAGGACCGGCCAACTAC
>JBFIDC010000115.1:0-9407 GCA_041581495.1 Nocardioides sp.
CCCGAGCAGATGAAGATGTTCCTGACCCGGCTGGGCTTCGGGTCCAAGATCGTCGTCACCGGCGACGTGACCCAGGTCGACCTGCCCAGCGGGACCAAGTCCGGGCTGCGCATCGTGCAGGAGATCCTCGACGACATCGACGATGTGTCCTTCATCCGTCTCAGTTCCAGCGATGTGGTGCGGCACCGCCTCGTCGGCGAGATCGTGGCGGCCTACGACGAGTTCGACGCTCGGCCCGAGCGGGCCAAGCCGCATGAGTCCCGGTCGTGAGGCGCCGATGAGTATCGAGGTCCTCGACGAGTCGGGGCGCGCCATCCAGGTCCGTGATCTGGTCGCCCTGTCCCGCTTCGTTCTCGACAAGATGCGGGTCCATCCGCTGGCCGAGTTGTGCGTGAAGTTGGTTGACGAGCCCACGATCACCGAACTCAACGTGACGTGGATGGACGGCAGCGGCCCCACCGACGTGCTCGCCTTCCCGATGGATGAACTCCGTCCGGGACTGGTCAACGAAGAGCCCGAAGAAGGGATCCTTGGCGACATCATGGTGTGCCCGGACGTCGCTGCGCGGCAGGCCGAGGAGGCCGGGCATTCGCTCGAGGCCGAACTCGAACTGCTGACCACCCACGGGATCCTGCACCTGTTGGGCTATGACCACGCCGTGCCCGAAGAGCACAAGGAGATGTTCGGTCTCCAGGACACTCTGCTCGCCGAGTGGCGCTCGAGCGCCAGTAGCGCCACGGACTGATCATGGATGGTGCCAACCCGTGGCTGCTGCTCGCAGCAGCGGTGCTCGTCTTCCTCGCCGGGCTCTTCTCCGCAGCCGATGCGGCGCTGACGTCGTTCTCGCGCGCTCGAGCCGAGGAGCTGGCCGCCGAGCACCGCTCCGGGTCCAAGCGACTGCTGCGCCTTCTCGAGGACCCGGGTCACTTCCTCAACACCGCGCTCCTGCTTCGGCTGCTCTGTGAGATATCGGCGATCGTCCTGGTCACCCACGAGATCAACGACGCGTTCGGGGGTGACTGGTTCCCGAGTGTGCCCGCGGTGATCGGGATCATGCTGCTGGTCTCCTTCGTCGTGATCGGGGTCGCGCCACGCACCCTGGGTCGTCAACACAACGAGGTCGTCGCCCTCTGGTCGGCCGGCCCCCTGTCCCTGATCACCCGGGTGCTCGGGCCGTTGCCGCGGATCCTGATCGTGTTCGGCAACGCACTCACGCCGGGCAAGGGATTCCGCGAGGGCCCGTTCAACACCGAGACCGAACTGCGTGAACTCGTCGACATCGCGGAGGCCTCGGCGCTGATCGAGGCCGGCGAGCGGAAGATGATCCACTCGGTCTTCGAACTCGGCGACACCACCGTGCGCGAGGTCATGGTGCCGCGCAACGACGTGGTCTTCGTGGAGGCCCACAAGAACCTGCGGCAGACGATGTCGCTGTTCTTGCGCAGCGGGTTCTCGCGGGTCCCGGTCATCGAGGAGAACCTCGATCACATCGTGGGGGTCGCCTACCTCAAAGACATCGTGCGCCGCGACTTCGAGGCCCCCGACGTCGAGTTCACGCAGCGCATCGACGAGGTGATGCGGGAGCCGTACTGGGTCCCGGAGACCAAGCCGGTGGATGCGTTGCTGCGCGAGATGCAGTCACGCCGCCAGCACCTGGCCATCGTGGTCGACGAGTACGGCGGCACGGCCGGCCTGATCACCATCGAGGATCTGCTCGAAGAGATCGTCGGTGAGATCACCGACGAGTACGACGTCGAGGAGATCGAGACCGAGCACCTGCCCGACGGCACGGTGCGAGTCTCATCGCGCTATCCGATCGACGACCTCGACGAGATCTTCGGGTTCGACGTGGAGGAGGAGGACATCGACTCGGTGGGCGGCCTGATGGCCAAGCATCTCGGGTTGGTGCCGATCCCCGGCTCGCAGGTGGTCGCCCACGGGCTGCGTTTCACCGCGGAGGACACTGCTGGGCGTCGCAACAAGATCGGCACCGTTCGGATCAGCCGCGAACCCGACCCCGAACCGGTCGAGGAGGTCAACGAGGTGGCACATGAGTGACGCCATCCCCGCAGCCCCGGAGGTATCGGCAGAGGACCACAAGTTGGTCACCCTTGCCCGGGCCACCCGGGCTCGGACCAACGCCGCCGAGGGTGCCGCGGTGCGCGACCTGGACGGTCGCACCTATGCCGCGGCGACCGTGGCCCTGCCTTCGCTCGCGGTCTCCGCCCTCGGCGCGTGCATCGCGATGGCGGTGGCCTCAGGAGCCAAGGGACTCGAAGCCGCGGTGCTGTTGAGCGAAGGGGACGGCCCCGCCGACCTCGACCTCGCCGCCGTGCGCGAGTTCGCCGGACCCGAGGTTCCGATCCACCTAGGGAACTGGCGGGGTCAGGTCAGCGCGTCGACGCGAACCTGATCGTCGGACTCGTCGGTTGACTCCGGTTCGTCGCCGTGGCCGGGCCACCACGCCGCATGCCCAATGAGGGCGGTGATGGCAGGAGTGAAGAACATCGCCATCACGAACGCGGCCATGAAGATGCCGAACGAGATGGAGAAGCCCATCGAGATCAGCAGTGAGTTGCCGGCCAGGATCAGGCTCGCGAAGGTTCCCGCCAAGATGACGCCGGCGGCAGCGACCGTGGGGCCGGCGTGCTTGAGGGCCTGGGCCGCGGCGTCGCGAGCGTTCAGGCCCTCGCGGGCTTCCTCGCGCAGCCTGGCGATCATCAAGATGTTGTAGTCGGTGCCGATCGCGACCACGAACAGGTAGATATAGATCGGCAGCAGGAATACCAGGCCGTCGGCGCCCCCGATGTGCTGGAAGACCAGCACCGCGGCGCCGATGGTCGCACCGAACCCGAGGCCCACGGAGGCCATCAGGTACAGCGGGGCCACCAGGCTGCGCAGCAGCAGAGCCAAGATGATCATGATCGCGATGGCGGCGACCGGGAACACCACCTTGTAGTCGCGCGACATCGCGGCGCCGAAGTCCACGAAGATCGAGGTGGTCCCACCGACCACGCCCTCGGCGCCTTCTCCCGCGGCCTCATGGACGGTGGTGCGCAGCGGGCCACGGACGGTGTCGGCGGCCGCATCCGAACTGGGATTGTCGGCAAGGTAGGCCGCGTACGACGCCGTGAGGCCGTCCTGCGACACCGCGACGGGGACCGCCTGGGCGAGCCCAGGCACTCCCTGGAGTTCGGCGAGGAACGCGCCGGTCTGCTCCTCGGTGAGCGGGTCGCCGTCGGTGCTGTTCAACAGCACGATCGTGGGGTCGGTGGCGCCGGCGGGGTAGCCCTTCTCCAGCGTCTTGAGCGAGACGATCGAGTCCGCGTCGCTGGAGGTGCTGCTGCTGGCGAGGTCGAAGGAGGGCTGGAAGCCGAAGGCAAAGATGGTCAGGAAGGCCAGCACGCCACCGGAGGCGCCGATGTAGCGAACCGGGTGCTTACCCAGGGACCGGCCCAGTGCCGCGAAGCGAGCGGCCTCGGGTTCGACCATGTACTTCTTGGAGGGCCAGAACAGGGCCCGGCCCAGGACGGTGACCACCGAGGGCACGAGGGTCAGGGCCGCCAGCAGGGTCACGAACACCGCGATCGCCAGCGCGGGACCCATCGACTTGAAGATCCCGAGCGAGGACAGCGTCAGCGCCAAGAAGGCGACGATCACGGCGCCCCCAGCGGAGGCGATCGCCTCTCCGGCGCGTTCGAGTGCGTGCTCGACGGCGGCGCGCTTGTCCTCGCCTTCGCGCAGACGTTCGCGGTAGCGGAACAGGAAGAACAAGATGTAGTCGGTGCCGATCCCGAACAGCACGACGATGAGGACCGCCTCGACCTCGCTGCCGGCCTTCAGGTTGAACATCTCGTTCGCGGTTGCGATCAAGCCGTTGACCACGAACGAGACCGGGACCACCACCAGGATCGGGAGCAGACAGATCAAGACACTGCGGAAGATCAATGCGAGCAGGACCAGGATCAGCAGGATCGTCGCGATCGCCACGATCTGCAGCCCTGCTTCACTCGACTGCTGGTTGTCATAGCCCTGGGCCAGACGGCCGGTCACCCCGGCGTTGATGTCGGTGCCCGCCAGTGCGGCGTCGAGGTCGTCACGCAACTGCGGAACCGAGTCGAACTGGCTGTCGTCGAAGGCGTTGGTGCCGTCGGCCAGACTCACCGGGGCGATCTGGATGAGCCCGTTCTCCGAAGGTGGCTGCACCTGCATGCCGCCGAAGGCGGGTCCGAGTTGCGAGCCGACCGAGGTGACGACCTCGTCGATGATGGCCAGGTCCTGGCGCTTGAGCTTGGCACCGTCGACGCGGTCGAAGACCACCACTGCGCCCGGTGACGTCTGGTCCGGGAACGCCTTCGCTTGCAGGTCCAGGGCGCGGATCGACTCGTAGTCACGAGGCAGGAAGTCGGACTGATCGGTCGTCGCCTCGAACTTCGGAGCCAGGACGATCACGAGCGCGGCCGCAATCACCCAACCGGCGATGGTCCACCAGGGGCGACGGGCCGCGGAGCGGCCGAGGAAAGCAAACATGGCCAAAACCTAGGGGCACGAGGCGAGCCCGGTGACCCAAGTCGGCATTATCGTGGCGTGCGTCACGTCATGTCGGCCCAAGGGCTGAGACAACCCTTCTGCGATGCTGCCTAGGTGAGCTCGCCCCCATTCGACCTGGTGATCCTCGGCGCCACCGGTTTCACCGCCAGACTCGCCACCGCTCATCTCGCCCGAACTGCTCCAGCAGGCCTCCGTTGGGCGATCGCTGGACGCTCACGGGAGCGGTTGGAGGCCGAGCGGACTCGGTTGGCGCTGATCGATCCGGCGCTCGGGGCGTTGCCCATCGTGATCGCCGACAACGCCGATCCCGCTGCCCTGGCAGACCTGGCCGCTTCAACGCGGGTTCTCATCAATGCCACCGGGCCCTACCTCCTGCACGGCGAACCCGTCGTCAGAGCCTGTGCCGAGGCGGGAACCGACTATGTCGACCTCACCGGTGAGCCGGAGTTCGTCGATCTCATGTATCTGACTCACCACGCCACCGCGCAGAGAACCGGTGCGCGCATCGTCCACGCCTGTGGGTTCGACTCGGTGCCGCACGACCTGGGCGCCCTGCACGCCGTTCGCACCTTGGGGGAGCCCGGTGCGGTCCGACTGCGTGGGATCGTTCGCGCCGGCGGCGGCGTCAGTGGCGGAACCCTTGCCTCCGGACTGAACGCTCTGGCCCGGCTGCGTCCGATGCGGTCGGCAGCCAAGCGTCGCGCCGAACTGGAGCCACGCCCGAGCGGCAGGTCGTCGCAACCGGTGACGTTGCGTCCCCAGCGCGACGACGATCTCGACGTCTGGTTGCTGCCGCTGCCGGCGATCGACCAACAGATCGTCGCTCGCAGCGGGGCGGCCCTCGAGGAGTACGGCAACGACTTCAGCTACTCCCACGCGGCCGGCCTGAGGCGGTTGCCCACGCTGGTCGGCGCCCTTGCGGGTGTGACGGTGCTGGTCGCCGCGGCACAGGTCGGCCCGCTGCGTCGACTGATCGGCAGCAGGCTGCCCCAGGGGCAGGGGCCCGACGACGCCACACGCGCCGCCTCGGGTTTCACCATCGACTTCATCGCCGTCGGCGGTGGCCGAAGCGTGCACACGCGCGTGACCGGTCCCGACCCCTATGACCTGTCGGGAATCGCTCTCGCCGAGTCGGCGCTGTGCCTGGTCTTGGACGACAACCCACCCACGAGCGGTCAGGTGACAACGGCGCAGGCCATGGGCGATGCGCTCACCCTGCGCCTGACCAAGCATGGTGTGTCGTTCGACGTCGTGGACCCAGCGCCTACCGTGTCCTAGTGAGCACCAGGGCAGAGCAGTACGAGGCGGTGGTCGTCGGGCGTCAGCAACTCTCGGCGCACCTGGTCCGCCTGACCCTCGAGGTCGACGGGTTCGTCTCGACAGGTATCCCCGATGAGTGGCTCGGACTGGTCGTGCCCGGCCAGTTCCAGGTCCGCTATTACACGGTCCGGTCATACACGCCGGAGACGATCGACCTCGACGTCGTGGTGCACGATGTGGGCCTGGTGACCGAGTGGGCCTCCGGTGACTGCGTCGGGGACACGGTGGTGATCACCGAACCCAAGGGCTCCTTCGCGCTTCCCGACGGTGCGAACTGGGTGATGCTCGTCGGCGATCTGACAGCGATGCCCGCCATGGCGCGGATCCTGGAGTCGATCGACCGACCCGTGCGGGTCTGGGCCGAGGTGGCCGATGCCGAACTCCGTGTCGACTACCTGCCCGACGCAGCCGAGTGCACCTGGCTGGAACCTCCGGCCACCGGCGGCAGCGACCTCGCTGCCGTGGTCGCGGCGCTCGACTGGCCCACCGACCCGGGATATTTCTGGATGGCGGGGGAGTCTGCGTCGATGCGGGCCATTCGCAAGAACCTGATGAGGGAGCGGAACCTGCCCCCCAGCGACTACGACGTGATGGGCTATTGGCGTCAGGCGTCGGCCCGCCAGCCACGCGCGGTCGATCCCGGGCCGATCTGGCGCGCCGGCAAGGCGGCCGGCAAGTCCGATGAAGAGATCTGGGCGAACTATGACGATGCTGCGCAAGGAGTCCAGTCGTGACGACACCCACCAGCGGCGCGCATCGCTCCGGTTTCGCCTCGTTCGTGGGGCGCCCGAACGCCGGCAAGTCCACGCTGACCAACGCACTGGTCGGCACCAAGGTGGCGATCACCTCGGACAAGCCGCAGACCACGCGCACCGTCATTCGCGGCATCGTGCACCGTCCGGACGCGCAACTGATCCTGGTCGACACCCCAGGTCTGCACCGGCCCCGAACCCTGCTCGGTGAGCGCCTCAACGACCTGGTGCGTACGACGTGGTCGGAGGTCGACGTCGTGGCGGTCTGCTTCCCCGCCAACGAGAAGATCGGGCCCGGTGACCGATTCATCGTCAACGAACTGGCCAAGGTGAGGCGCACGGTCAAGATCGCGGTCGCCACCAAGACGGACCTGGCGGACCCGGAGCGCATCGGCCAACACCTGCTCGACATCGCGACCCTCGGCCAGGACACCGGCACCGACTGGCAGGAGATCGTTCCCGTCTCGGCGGTCGCCGGCGACCAGGTCGACCTGTTGGCCGACCTCCTGGTGGGCCAGCTCCCCGAGGGACCGCCGCTGTATCCCGAGGGCGACCTGACCGACGCGCCCGAGGAGACCCTGGTCGCCGAACTGATCCGTGAAGCAGCCCTGGAGGGCGTGCGTGACGAACTTCCCCACTCGATCGCGGTCGTGGTCGAGGAGATGCGTCCCCGAGAGGGTCGGCCCGCTGACCGACCGCTGCTCGACATCCACGCCAACCTCTACCTCGAGCGCGACTCCCAGAAGGGGATAGTGATCGGACACAAGGGCGCCCGTCTCCGCGATGTCGGCACTCGGGCCCGCCAGCAGATCGAGGCGCTCCTCGGCACCCCCGTCTATCTCGACCTGCACGTCAAGATCGCCAAGGACTGGCAGCGGGACCCGCGCCAGCTCAGGAAGTTGGGTTTTTGAGATGAGTGACAACTACGGCGACATGCCCGCCACGATCGCGGCCTGGCATCGCGTGGTCGAGAGCAAGGACCCGGTCGAACTCGATGCGCTCCTCGCCGACGAGTGCGTGTTTCGCTCGCCGGCCGTGCACACCCCGCAGGAGGGCAAGGGACTCACCACGACCTACCTCACCGCGGCGATGGTGGTGCTGGGTCCGACCCTGACCTATCGACGCGAGTGGTACGCCGATGACTCGGCGGTGCTGCAGTTCTCGGCGGAGCTCGATGGCCTGAGCATCGACGGGATCGACATGATCACCTGGGGTGCGGACGGCAAGATCACCGAGTTCGCGGTGATGGTGCGCCCGGTCAAGGCGCTCAACAAGGTGATGGAACTGATGGCGGCCGAACTGTTCAAGTGAGGCTTGGCCCTCCGCCGGTGTTGTGCTGGGCCGTGCCTGCGGCAAGCATGTCGTGATGTCGTTCCCCCTCGAACAGTTCCGGCCCGCTGGTGTCCACCTCGACACGGCGTCGGTCGGCCTTGTTCCCCGGGTCGGTGCCGACGCTCTGCACGAGGCTGTCGACGCCTGGCACCGCGGCCAGGCAACAGCAGCCGGCTACGACGTCTACATCGCCGAGGCGCGCAGGGCCTTCAGCCGAATCGTCGGATGCCCCGTCGACTGGATCGCCATCACGACGCCAGTGTCTGTCGCTACCGCCCACGCAGCGGCGCTTCTCGCACCCGGCGACACCGTGCTCGTCGCCGACGAAGACTTCACCTCGGTGCTGTTTCCGTTTCTCGAGCGGGAGCGGGACGGCATCATCGTCAGGTCGGTCCCGCTCGACCACCTGATCGACTCCATCACCGACGACATCGACATGGTGGCGGTGAGCGCGGTGCAGTCGGCCGATGGACGACGCATCGATCTCGACCTGCTGGCGGCAACCGCCCGAGCCGCCGGCGCGCTGACCTACCTCGACGTCACCCAAGCCGCGGGGTGGGTGTCCATCGACGCCACGGCCTTCGACATCACGGCGTGTGGGATCTACAAGTGGCTCTGCTCACCGCGCGGTGCCGGTTTCATGACGGTCGCTCCGCACCTGTGGGACAAGATGCGAGCCCTGGCGCCGGGCTGGTACGCAGGCGAAGACCCGTGGACCTCCACCTACAACGCACCGCTACGCCAGGCGGCTTCAGCTCGTCGGTACGACGTCTCGCCCGCCTGGCTCTGCTGGGTTGGCGCGGCCCCGGTTCTCGACCTCTTCGCCGACATCGGCACCACCGAGATCGGGCAGCACAACATCAGGCTCGCGAATGCCTTCCGCACCGGACTCGGGTTGGACCCGTCCGACACTGCCATGGTCAGCCTCGACCTGACCGAAGCCCAGGTCGGGACGCTGCAATCCTCAGGCGTCAACTTCGCCAACCGGGCGGGACGCAGTCGGTTCTCGTTCCACCTCTACAACACCGACGCCGAGGTTGAGGCCGTGTTGCTGATGCTGGATTCGTAGCCTCGTCGGTGAAGGCCCCTTCGGCGATTGACCCGCGATAGCGAAGCGCGCGGATCGATCAGTGTGGTCGGATCCGTGCTCGTAACGTCATCAGCATCGAGGGCCAGAGGCCACGAATCGGATGACGTTAGGCGGATCCACATCCGCGCTGTCATCGCTGCGGGCGTTGCGCAACTGGATCGATCACACCTCAATCGCGGAGGGGGCCGACGGAGTGCGTCTCCGACTCGAGCGCCGGGAGCACGTAGTCGGATAGCAGCGGCGCCAGGTCGTCGGCGCGGGTCCCCAGTCGATGCCAGCGCAGTTCGGCGATCTCGCCGCTGGCGACGGGATGACCCGGGTGCTCGGGGGCCAGGAACACCGTCGACTGCACGAACGCGCCC
>JBFIDC010000116.1:0-9401 GCA_041581495.1 Nocardioides sp.
GTCGAAGCGTCCAAGCGTGCCCTCGCGAACGCCGGCATGAGCATCGGTGACATCGACCTGGTCGAGATCAACGAGGCGTTCGCCGCGCAGGTCGTCCCGTCCTACCAGGACCTCGGCATCGACCTGGACCGCCTCAACGTCAACGGCGGTGCCATCGCTGTTGGTCACCCCTTCGGCATGACCGGTGCCCGCCTCCAGAACACGATGCTCAACTCCCTGGACTTCCACGACAAGTCCACCGGCCTGATCACCATGTGCGTCGGCGGCGGCCAGGGGATGGCGCTGATCCTGGAGCGCATCTGATCCAGCACTGAACGTGAAGGAGGGCCGGCGAGCGATTCGTCGGCCCTCCTCGCTTTGTGTGAACCGGTTAGGACGTCCTCACCTGATCTACACGAGAGTGACTCTGAGATCCTTTACTCGTTTGTGTTCTGAAGACGCTTGGTGAGTCACGGGGATCTGGTCCAGGATTGTCCGCGGCGCCGCCTGGTTCCGATCGTTCTCCGGAGGACTCGTGATCCCCAGTACCACCCGCCGTTTGTTCGTGCTCGCCACGACCTTGGCCCTTCTCATCACCGGCGCATTCGCCGTCGTGCAACTGCGCGGCGACCGCTCGGCCGGGGGCGCCCAGGCTGCGACCTCGGCTGCGGGACCCTGCCTGCGCGGCTACCAGCCGGTCCTGAAGGCGCTCTCCGAGGTCCGCGCCGAGATGCGCAACGAGGGCAAGGACCTCGAATCCTCCGATCCAGAGGTCCAGCGCCAGTTCGAGCGTGAGGCGGTCCGCGAACTCCCCATGCTCGAGGGCACCGATCCCGCCGACTGGGCCGGACTGTGCGTGATCGGTCGACGTCCCGAGTCCTTCAAGGAACTCAACGCGATGTTCGACACCCGCGCTGTGCCGGCGAATGCGCCCTACGGCAGCTACCAGCCGGGGGCCGCGCTCAACGCCGCCAAGGAGGCCGCCGCGCTCAAGCCGGTGGCCGGGACCAAGGGCAGGGGGCGCCTGTACGGCAAGGGCCCGCTGATCGTCGACTCGCCCGACTACCCCGAGGTCAACGGTCTCGGTCTGCACGACAACAGCGGACGTGTCGACGACTACGCCTACGACGCCAAGCACAAGCGCCTGTTCGCTGCGGTGGCCAGCGGCGGCATCTGGCGCTCGGACAACCTCGGCAAGACCTGGAAGTACGCGAACGGCAACATGCCCACGACGGTCACCGGCGCCGTTGCCTACACCAACGCCAAGTCCGGCAAGGGCAAGAAGGGCACCCTGATCGCCCTGACCGGCGAGCCGACGTTCGGCGCTTCGGCCTACACCGGACTCGGTGCCTACTGGTCCAGTGACCTGGGCAAGCACTGGCATCGCGCCAAGGGCATCCCCGCGGGAGTCCTCGGCTTCGCCCTCGCCGTCGACCCGCAGCGCAAACGACGCGTGTACGCCGGCACCCAGATCGGCCTGTTCGTCTCCACCGACGCGGGTCGCTCGTTCCGCAACGCACGGCTGCCCTCCGACCGCGCCTGCGTGGGCATCAAGAACTTCAAGCGCAAGCCGCAGTGCGCCTTGCGCAACGTCGTCACCGACGTCGTGGTCTCCAAGAAGGGCGGGGTCGGGACCTCGACCAAGCCCGGGACCGTCGTCGCGACGATCGGCTGGCGCGGGGGCGACCGCAAGAACCTCAACGGCACCCGCCAGTCGATCCGCAACGGCATCTACCGTTCCACCTCCGGAAACCCCAACACCTTCAAGCGCGTCGCCACCAGCGGGTTCGCCGCTGACGACGCCATCGGCCGCGTCGAGTTGGGTGAGGCGACCGGCCCCAAGCAGGACCACGACTACCTCTATGCGATGGTCCAGGACGCCAACCTGCTCAACAACGGCGGGATCAGCGGGATCGACGTGCCCTCGGGCACCTCGCCGATCGGCACGACGGTGTTCAACGGCATGTACGTCTCCGATGACTTCGGCACCACGTGGACCAAGATGGTCAGCGGCACGACCCTGGCAACAGACCCGCTGTCGGGTTCGGCGCTGTTCGGGACGGGCACCGCGCTCGGCTTCCAGCCGGGCGTCCAGGGTTGGTACAACCTGTGGGTCAAGCCGGACCCGACCCGCGCCACCGCCGCTGGTGTGCCGACGCGTCTCGCGTTCGGCCTCGAGGAGATCTGGACCAACGAGAACGCCAACCTCGGCGCACCGTTGGACGGCTCGGTCCCGACTCACTTCGTGGTCGCCGCCAAGTACTTCGGGGGCGACTCGTGTCTGCTGCTCAGTGCCGGGCTCCCTGCCTGCCCCGGTGACCGTGACCCACTCGACGACAACACGACCACCCACCCTGACCAGCAGGACGGCATCTGGATCCCGGACAGCTCGGTCGCCGGCGGTGTTCAACTGGTCGTCGGCAACGACGGTGGCGCCTACCGCTACCGCTTCGAGAACGACTCCGACGGCGAACTCGACAACTCCCACTGGGGCGATGGCGACCAGGACGGGTTCTCCACGCTGCTCCCCTACTTCGCCGCGATGGCCAACGACGGCACTGTCTACGGCGGACTGCAAGACAACGGGAACCTCAAGATCGACGGCAAGACCCGTAAGCAGTACGAGACCTACGGTGGCGACGGCTTCTTCTCGGCGGTTGATCCGCACGACTCCAAGATCACCTACGAGGAGTACACCAACGCGGCCATGTCGGTCTCGACCGACGGCGGAACCAGTTGGTCCGACATGGACCCGGGCCTGACCGCGTCGAAGTTCTCCAACCCGTTCGTGATGGACCCGACCGACGCCAAGCACCTGTTGACCGCTGGTCGCGAGGTCGTGGAGACCCTGATCGGTCCCGCCACCACCGCGGGCATGACGGACGCTGCTGATGCGGACGAGGGCACCTCGACCTGGATCAAGGTCTTCGACCTCGGCACCAAGAGCAAGCCTGGCGTTGCCAGTGCGACCTCGAGTGCGGCCGACCCCGACAACTCGATGTCGGCGGTCGCCACCCGCGGCAATGCCTCCTACGTCGGTTTCTGCGGCCAGTGCGACACGCTCAACAAGTTGAGTTCCAACCGAGCGGTGTTCAAGAACGGACTGGCCACCAACGTGGGCAAGGTCCCCGGCAAGGCCGGAACCTCACAGGGATGGCACGTGGTGAAGGCCAAGGGCCTGCCCAACCGCTACATCACCTCGATCGCCATCGACCCCAAGCGCAAGAAGCGGATCTATGTGACGCTCGGCGGCTACACCCGACGCTGGGTGCCCGCGGGGGCTGTGGGTGACGTCAACGCTCAACTCGGCAAGGGCAACCTCTATCTGTCGAACAACGGCGGAAAGACGTTCAAGAACGTCAGCGGCAACCTTCCCGACACCCCGGCCAACTGGGTGGCGCTGCGCGGCAAGCAGTTGCTGGTCGCGACCGATGTCGGCGTCTTCGCCTCGACGCCCAAGGGTGTCAAGCAGAAGGTCAAGAAGAAGGGCAAGATCAAGCGTCAGCCGAAGTTCGGCCCCCTGCGCGGTGTGCCGAGGGCCCCGGCGACCAGCATCAGCCTGAAGCCCGACAACCCCAACCTCGCGGTGATGTCGATGTTCGGCCGTGGCGTCTGGACCTATGCGTTCAAGAACAAGGTCAAGCTTCCCGCTGCGCCCTCGGCGCCTACGGCTCCGGTGCTGGGCACCGCGATAGCTTCCTACAACTTCGAGGCCGGCGCTCAAGGATGGACCACGAGTGCCCCGCCGAGTTGGACCAGGGGCACGCCCGGTCACGGAAGCGGCACGGCCGAAGCGGCTGCGGGCTCCTCGTTCGGCGTCACCGGCCCGCTGGGCTACATCGACGCCATGGATGCCACGGTGACCTCACCCTCGATCACGGTGCCCGCGGGTGCCTCGGTCGTGCAATGGTCGATGAAGATGGACACCGAGAGCTACGACAAGGTCAACGTCGAGTGGTCCAAGAACGGAAGCACCTGGCAGGCGTTGGGCTCCTACGCCGGCCAGAACGCCGGCTACCCGGGCTGGACGAAGTACTCGCTCCCGCTTCAAGCACCCGGTGGTGGCATCCAGGTTCGCTTCCACTTCGTCTCGGATGCCTTCTGCGCAGGCCTGCCCACCGGCGGTCCCCTGTGCGAGGACACCAACGGCTACGACGGCGTCCGCATCGACGATGTCGTGGTCGGACGCGCGAAGTAGGACGCCACGACTATTCCGGCCCAGAACGAGGAACCCCGCTGGCTCGACGCCGGCGAGCAGCGGTCGTGGCGCGCCCTGATCATCGGGACCACGCTGTTGTTCGACCGGCTCGATGAGGAGTTGCGCGACGAGTTCGACATCTCGCTGGCCGAGTACGAGATTCTGGTCCGCCTCTCGGAGCGGGAGGGCCAGATGCGGATGGCGCAGTTAGCCGACTCGTTGGCCCACAGCCGCAGCCGGGTCACCCACACGGTGAAACGGATGGAGGAGGCCGGGCTCGTCGCCAGGACGCGATCGGACGACGATGGCCGGGGCATCGTCTGCAGCCTCACCCAGCAGGGCCATGACCTGCTGGTCAGGGCGGCACCCCGGCACGTTCAGGGAGTGCGCGAACACCTCGTCGACCTCGCCGACGCCAAGGACTTCAAGGCCGTCGGCACCGTGATGAACGCGGTGGCCGACAACCTCATCGCAGCCCACCCGGAGCGCGAGATCCGCGACGACTAGTCGCGCGTCAGGCGCCGGTGGGTGACGCGGTGCGGACGAGCCGCCTCCACGCCGAGGCGCTCGACCTTGTTCTCCTCGTAGGAGGCGAAGTTGCCCTCGAACCAGAACCACTTGCCGGGCTCGTCCTCCTCGCCCTCCCAGGCCAGGATGTGAGTGGCGATGCGGTCCAGGAACCAGCGATCGTGAGAGGTCACGACCGCGCAGCCGGGGAAGTCGAGCAGGGCGTCTTCGAGCGAGGACAACGTCTCGACGTCGAGGTCGTTGGTCGGCTCATCGAGCAGCAGCAGGTTGCCGCCCATCTTCAAGGTGAGCGCCAGGTTGAGGCGGTTGCGCTCGCCGCCTGAGAGCACGCCGGCCTTCTTCTGCTGGTCCGGTCCCTTGAAGCCGAACGAGGCGACGTAGGCCCGCGAGTTCATCTCGAAGTTGGCGACCTTGATGAAGTCCAGGCCGTCGGAGACGACCTCCCAGACGTTCTTGGCGGGATCGATGCCGCCGCGGCTCTGGTCGACGTAGGACAACTTCACTGTCTGCCCGACCTCGAGTTTGCCGGCATCGGGTTGCTCGGTGCCGGTGATCATCCGGAAGAGCGTCGTCTTGCCGACACCGTTGGGGCCGATGACGCCGACGATGCCTGCGCGGGGCAGCGAGAAGGACAAGTCGTCGATCAGGATCCGGTCATCGAAGCCCTTGGTGAGGCCTTCGGCCCGGAGCACCACGTCACCGAGGCGGGGGCCCGCCGGGATGTTGATCTCGGAGGTGTCGATCTTGCGGGCCCGGTCGGCCTCGGCGGCCATCTCTTCATAGCGCGCCAGCCGGGACTTGCTCTTGGTCTGGCGTGCCTTGGCGTTGGAGCGCACCCACTCGAGTTCGCGCTCGAGCATCTTGGCGCGCTTGGCGTCCTTCTGACCCTCGATCTTGAGCCGGTCCTTCTTGGTCTCGAGGTAGGTCGAGTAGTTGCCTTCGTAGGGGTGCGCCTTGCCGCGGTCGAGTTCGAGGATCCACTCGGCGACGTTGTCGAGGAAGTACCGGTCGTGGGTGATCGCGAGGACGGCGCCGGGGTAGGTCTTGAGGTGACCCTCCAGCCACTGCACCGACTCGGCATCGAGGTGGTTGGTGGGTTCATCGAGCAACAGCAGGTCGGGCTGCTGGAGCAGCAACTTGCACAGCGCGACCCGGCGTCGCTCACCCCCCGAGAGCGTGTCGACGATCGCGTCGGGCGGCGGGCAACGCAGCGCATCCATGGCCTGATCGAGTCGGCTATCGAGGTCCCACACGTTCGCGGCGTCGAGT
Source organism: Nocardioides sp. (assembly GCA_041581495.1). Classification (GTDB taxonomy): domain Bacteria; phylum Actinomycetota; class Actinomycetes; order Propionibacteriales; family Nocardioidaceae; genus Nocardioides. Next base: position 5,975 of record JBFIDC010000116.1, read on the forward strand.
TCGCTTTGAAGCGCGCCGGCCTCGTCGTTGAGCTTGTCGAGGTCAGCGTCTGGCTCGCCCATCGACATGTAGAGGTCGTCGAGGCGCTTCATCTTGGCCTTGATCTCACCCACGGCCTCTTCGACGTTCTCCAAGACGGTCTTGCCCTCGGTCAGGGGCGGCTCTTGCTGCAGCATCCCCACCGTCGCCGCGGGGTCGAGGATGGCATCGCCGTTGTTGGCGTGCTCGAGCCCAGCCATGATCTTGAGAAGGGTCGACTTCCCGGTGCCGTTGGGGCCCACCACGCCGATCTTGGCGCCGTGAAGGAACGACAAGGTCACGTTGTCGAGGACGACCTTGTCGCCATGGGCCTTGCGCACATTGCGCAGTGTGAACACGTACTCAGCCATGGTCGACAACCCTAGTTGCGGCCGGGGTCGCTGAGCGATTCGGGGGCTGGGACTAGGCGGCCACCACCGCCGCATCGGGTGCCGCCGCCTCGGGTGCCGCCTCCGGTGCCGGCGCCTCGGTCGCCCGTGAGGCGCGCGTGAAGGTGCTGGTGCCGCGCGAGAGGTCGTGCCCGATGTGGGTGGCCTGCACATCGAGGGTCTGCTGCTCCACCTGGTTCGCATCGATCCAGGTACGCAGCGACAGCCGCCCGTGGACCACGACCGCGTCACCGCGCCGCAGCGAGGCCTCGCAGTGATCGGCCAGCGTCCGCCAGGCATTGATGGTGAACCACTGCGTCTCGTCATCGACCCACTGGTCGGTGACTCGGTGGTATCGCCTCGGGGTGCAACCCAACCGGAAGCTCGCCACCACGGTCTCACCCGCGCGACGCAACTTCACCGGGCCGCCGACGTTGCCCTGCAGGGTCACCAGTGTGTCGTTCATCAGGGGTTCTCCTCTCGATCCGGATGCCCGAACGGGCACCTGGAGCGAGACTCCGCCGCGGCGCCGACAACCGGTCCCGCAACCGACGTATGCCTGTGGATGAGCCGCGGAACGGCGCGCCTGTGGAGAGCCGGGGCTACTTGAGCACTGTCGAGAGCCCGTTGCGGACCGCTCGGAAGGCATCGAGTTCGGCCTCGACCGGGGCGACCACCAACTCGCTGGACACGGCCTCGACCGCGTCGGTGAGCCGACGGCGTGCTGAGGCGGCCCGCGACCGTGCGGTCAGGTTGACCAGAATCCGGCACAGCAGCGCCAGCAGGATCCCTGCGGCGACCCCTCCCACAAGCAGAAGCACGGGCAGCTTCACCCCGGCATAGGTCGGCAACGACGATGACGCCAGGGTCCCCGAGAGCGCCAGCGCGACGGTCCAGCCGAGGCCTGCCAAGGCGGCGGTGATCAGGATCCACTGCACGATGCGGACCAGCCGCGCCCACACCGGGAGCCCGGACACACCCAGATCGGTCTCGGCGATCGCCAAGTCGAGTCGGTCAGTGACCTCGCTCAGCCGCGAGGTCGACGCCCGTCGGATCGACTCCGCCCATGGCTGGGTCATGCCCGCCGAGACCTCATCGGCCAGGTCACGGACCTCGCTGTCGATTCGCGCCTTCTGCACCGGTGTGGCCTCAGGGATCGAGGTCCGCGCCCGTCGAGACAATTTCTTGCCCTCGACCCCCAGGTCGAGGTGCAGTCGCTTGAGCGGGTCGGGCCGCAGCCGCGCGACCCACGCCACCATCGGCCAACCGGTCGCCTGTCCCGCTCGCAGCCGTGTGGAGCGCTCGATGGCAGCCACCACAGTGGGCACGCCGGCCGCGTCGGCGAACGCCTCGTGCATGGCCTCAACCCGAGGCTTGGCAAGCGATCGAGGCTTGCCGGACCCGCACTCTTCGCTGAGTCGGCCCGCGACCGCTCGGACGTCGGCCTCGAGCCGCTGGGTCGTGGACTTCTTCACCGCCACCCGGCGAATGATCTCGGCGCGCAACTCCTCGATCCCCTCGCCCTGGCGGGCACTGGTGGCCAGCACCGGCACGTCAGCGAGCCCGTCCTCGGCCAACAGTCGTCGGACGTCGGCGATCATCGACTCGCGGCGGTCGGGCGCGACGGTGTCGATGTGGTTGAGCACCACGACCATCACTTCGGAGTGCGTGGCCAGTCGCGCGAGGTAGCGATCATGGATGGCAGCGTCGGCGTACTTCTGCGGGTCCAGGACCCAGATCAACAGGTCGGCGAGTTCCACCAGGCGGTCGACCTCGAGGTGGTGCGAGACCTCGGTGGAGTCGTGGTCGGGAAGATCGAGCAGCACCACACCCTCCATGGCCTTGTCGGGGCCGTCCTTTCGGGTGTCGAGCATCGAGTCGCGGGTGGTCTGATGGCGCGGCGGAATGCCCAGCCAGTTGAGCAGGTCCGCGGCACCGCGTTCCCCCCACACGCAGGCCGTGGCCCAGGACGTCGTCGGGCGGCGTACCCCGGTGGCGGAGAGTTCGAGGCCGGTCAGGGCGTTGAACGTCGAGGACTTGCCCGACCCGGTCGCGCCGGCGATCGCCACCACCGTGTGATCCGCCGAGAGCCGCATCCGCTCCTCGGCGCGCTTGGCGACTGCCTCGGCTTCGGAAACCAGGTCGTCGTCCAGGCGGCCGCGAGCGGCACGGCTCGCGACTTCGAGGGCCTGGACTTTGAGGGTGAGGCCGGACCCACGGGACACCTTGGAACGAGCACCATCAAGCAAGGACTGCATTTCTCCCACGATCAGAACTGAGTGTCCGCGACGGGGGGTTGCCGCGAATCCTCAAACACTATCTGGCAGCTGTCCGGCGTAACGCGCGTCCTCCACCTTTCGCGACGCGCGACGCAGTGCTTCAGGAGCTTCGGGGTCGAGACCCAGCGCATCCAGGACGTCGCCATAGCGTGCCACCTCGGCGTCGAAGAGCTCCGCCACCCGCGCCTCCAGCGAGGCCCGTGCCCGGTTGGCGAGATCGCGGACGGCCTGGTCACCGAAGACCGCCTCGAGGAGCTTCTGCCCGATGACGGCCGAGCCGCCGGCGATGCCGACCTCGGCGCCGCTGAGGCCATAGGAGTAGGAGAAGACGACCATCATCAGAGCCACCGAGAGCCCGTTGACCCCGAACGCGAGGAACCGCGCGGTCGAGCGTTTGTCGGCGCCCTGGGTCCGCACCATCTCCAGCACGTCGCTCTGCCACTCCCGCACCGTGCGTTCGGCACGCCTGCGCAGGTCACGAGAGGCTCGTCCCAGGTCCTGTCCACTCCGATCGAGCAGGCCCTGACCGGCCGCGCTTTGCCGCCAGGTCGCCTCGGCTCGTTCGGCAGCGGCCTCGGCGTGCTCGAGGATCAGGAGTTCGAGACCGGACTCCACCGCAACTGTGACCCGCTCCGCCTGGGCGGGTTTGCCCTTGACCGTGCTGACGAACCGGTCGCGGATCGCCCCCACGCGGGTCTCCAGGCCCTTGAGCAACTCGCCGGTGCCGACGAACTCCTGCCA
>JBFIDC010000117.1:0-9272 GCA_041581495.1 Nocardioides sp.
AGCGGTGAAGCAAGCATCCGCACATGCCGCGATCCGGGCGGTGCAGCAATCCACAGCTACTGGTGGCCGGACGTCGGCAGGATCGTGGTCCTCAGGCCCCACTTCTGATGACGTCCTGAGGCGTTCCCGCCTGTCGAACCGCGCGGGCGGACGTACCAAACGCAGGCCAAACGACTCCGTTCACGCTCAGCACGGAGGTGGTTCTGGCTCATTGGTACGTCGGTCCACGAGGTCCGCCGCTACACACTCTGGCCACCCACCGCTGCCAGGATGGTGCGGTGCGCCGCGCCGTTGGTCCTCTCCTCGCCGTGACCGTGGCGTTGGTGCTCGCGGACTCGGCGGTCGTGACGCTGGCGCTGCCCGACATCCTGCGGAACCTGGGGACCACGGTGGGGCAGGTCGCGTGGGTCCTGATCGCGTTCAACCTCGTCCTGGGCCTGGCCGCTGTGCCGGCGGCGATGGCCTTCACGCGCGCCCAGCCGCGGATCCTCAGCGCGATCGGCATCGCGGTGTTCGCCGGCGCCTCGGCGTGGTGTGCGGTGGCCGGGTCGATCGAGGTGCTGATCGGAGCGCGGTGCGCACAGGCGATCGGTGGCGCGCTGGCGCTCGTCGGGTGCCTGGAACTGCTGGTCCACGAGTACGGCGAGCGTCGCGGCGTCGCTGCTTGGGTGACCGCCGGCGTCCTGGGCACCGCCACCGGCCCGGTGGCGGGCGGACTGCTGACCGAGGCGATCTCGTGGCAGGCGATCTTCGTGGTCCAGGTGCCCTTCGCCGTGCTGGCCATCCCAGCCGCGCTCGCCGTACGTGCGGCTCCCGAGCGGGCACCGGACCGGCACCGCCCGGCTCTGAGACCGAACCTGACTCTTGCTCTGCTGTCGGCTGCCCTCACCGCGGCGCTCTTCCTGCTCGTGCTGCTCCTCGTCGAAGGGTGGCGCCACTCCCCCGCCACCGCCGCGCTGACGGTCTCTGTCGTGCCGGTCGCGGCCCTCGCCGCGACACCGCTGGCCCGACTGCTGCGCCCGGCACCCCAGATCGAGGTCGCCGTCGCGTGCTTCCTGATCGCGGGCGGCCTGGTCGGCCTGGCGATCCCCCCATCGGCGCACCTGGCCTGGACCGTGGCACCACAGGCGCTGGTCGGCCTCGGACTCGGGCTGAGCGTCGACCGGCTCACCCTTCAGGCGATGGAGCTACGCCTGCCCAGGGTGCGACACGCAGGCTGGACGATCGGAGCGCGCCACCTCGGCGTGGTCCTGGGCCTGGCGATCCTCACACCGGTCTTCACCGCTGACCTCGAGGACGCACAGGTGCCGGCCCAGGAGGCGATCACGGCTCTGGTCCTCGACGCACCGCTGCCGCCCCAGGACAAGATCGAGATCGCCAAGGCGCTCGGCCGCGAACTCACCGACGAGCGGGGCCGCATCCCCGACCTGCACGACGCGTTCGCCACCGCGGACATCACCCCTGAAGAGCGCCCGGCCGCAGCCCGCCTCGAGCGCGATCTCGACGCCCAACTCGAGCGTGCCGCCACCTGGGCCTTCCGCGACTCCTTCCTCTTGGGCGCCGGCCTCGCACTCCTGGCGCTGCTCCCGGTCGCCGTGCCTGCCCGCCGAAGGAACCGGGTGTGAACCCCCGACTCCGCCTCGTCGGCCTGCCCGCGGTCGCGCTGGCTCTGGTGGCCGGGGTGCTCGGCGTCCAGATCGCCAACGGCGGGGGGACCTACGAGCCGCTACGTCCCGCCGACCCGTGTGTCGCGCGGCCGGTGGAGTCGCGGGCCGAGGGGATCGACGCGCTCACCGAACGCCTGGTGCTGCTCGGCCTCGACGGTGCCGCGTGCCGCCTGATGATCAGCCGGGAGGCGCTCACCCTCCAGTTGGCCGAAGCCGACGAACCGACGGATGAGCAGGTGAGCGCGCTGCGCGAGGGCCTGCACGCCGCCGTGGAGCGGATGGAGGACGACGACACGCTGCCGAAGATCTCAGACCTCGTCGACGAAGCCCTGGCCAACGCCGATCTCAACCGCTTCCTCGAAGCCGCGATCAAACTCCTCCCGGCCTCGGCTGTCGATGCGGCTCTCAAGACCGACGACGTCCTCCATCGCGCCGTCGATGGCCTCGATCTGCGCCGGATCCTGGCTGGCCTCAACGACGGCCGCAACCTCAACGCGCAGATGAACGCCGCGGTCGAACAGGCGGTCAAGGACGCCCTCGTGGATCGGCTTCGCGACCTGGTCTGAGCCACCTGATCGGCCCCCGAGGGCGTGCCCTCCCGGGTTGTGTCGGTGGTCTGGGCGACGATGCACTCATGATCACCGCACTGCTCTCGATCCTCGCTCTCGGAACCGGCGTGGCGCTCGGACTGCTCGTCGGTCGGCGACTCTCCCCAGGAGCCGACCCACGCGAGTTGAGCCGGGTTCACCAGGACCTCGCCGACGCCCGCGTGGCAGCCGCCCAGTCCCAGTCCGAGGTTGCCGTCGCCCTCGCCCAGCGTGACGCGGCCCTTTCGCGGGCAGCGGAGGTCGAGGCGGGGCGCGAGAGCATGGTCGAGCAGTTCAGGCTGCTCTCGCACGAGGTGGCCGAGCAGCAGCGCAAGTCGGTCGACACCTCGGCCGAGCAGCGCATGCAGGCGACCGCCCAGGTCCTCGCCCCGGTGACCGCCAGCCTCAAGGAGTTCCAGGCCCGGCTCACCGACGTCGAGAAGGAGCGCGTCTCGATCGCGACCGAGATGCGTGAACAGGTCCGCAACGTGCGTGACGCCGGCGAGGCGATGCGGCGCGAGGCATCGACGCTGGTCAACGCCCTGCGCAAGCCCCAGATCCGCGGCTCCTGGGGCGAGACCACGCTGAAGAACGTCGCCCGCCTCTCGGGGATGGTCGAGCGGTGCGACTTCGACCTTCAGGTCACCAGCACCAACGACGACGGGGCCCAGCGCCCCGACATGCGGGTCAACCTCGCCGACGGCAAGCACGTGTTCGTCGACTCCAAGGTGCCGTTGAGCGCGTTCCTCGATGCCGCCGGCAGCGACGACGAGGCCAAGAAGGCCGAGCACCTCACCTCGTTCGCGCGGCACGTGCGCACCCACGTCGACCAGCTCTCCGGCAAGCAGTACTGGAAGGCCGCCGAGTCTCCCGAGTTCGTGGTGCTGTTCCTGCCCAGCGAGGAGTTCTTCTCGGCGGCTCTCGACCAGATGCCGGATCTGTATGAGTACGCGGTCAAGAAGGATGTGGTCATCGCGACCCCGACCACGCTGATCGGCATGCTCCGTGCGATCTCCTACGGCTGGAAGCAAGCCGCCTTGGCGGACAAGGCCGCCGAGGTGTTCAAGCTCGGCCGCGAACTCCACGAACGACTCGGCAAGATGGGCGCCAGCTTCGACACCCTGGGTCGGCGACTGAGCTCTGCCGTCACCGCCTACAACGACACCATCGGCACGGTGGAAAGCCGGGTGATGGTCTCGGCACGTCGCTTCCGCGACCTCCAGGTCAGCGAGAGCGAACTGGCTCCGGTGCAGCCCATCGAGGCTCCGGTTCGCCAGATCCAGGCCCCGGAGTTGTCGGAGAGTTCGCAGATCTCGGGGCGGCCGGTTCCTGAGGTCTCCGAACTAGTCGAGGCCGACGCCGCGAGTGGACCAGAGCCTGAGGTCGAGGTCCCACTGTTCGGCTAGCCGCGACACCTGGGGCGCATACATCACCCGCAACGACTCCTGGAGCCCCTCGGGCCAGTCCCAGTCGGCGCGACTGCTCGAACCCGACGCCTCGTCGATGCCCTGCAGGGCCACTGGTTCGAGACCCAACAGACCCCACGTCGCGTCCACCGCGCCTTGAGGGTCGCGACGGACGTTCTCATAGACCATCACGTGCAGCCGGTCACGACCCACATGATGAGCCCACGCCGCTAGTTGATCGGCATAGAAGCCCGTCCAGGTCTGCACCGTGATCGGCACCGGGTAGGGCCAGGACTTCCCCCGCGTCGCCGCCAGCCGCATCGCCGAGCGGAATCGCTCCACCGGGTCTCGCAGCAGCACCAGGATCGGCGCATCGGGGACGTATCGAGCCGCGGCCGCGGGGGCCGAGGCATGTCGCAGCGACTGGGGCGTCCACTCTCCGCGGCGCACGCCATCGCTGGGGAAGAGATCGAGGTACTCCCCCGGCTCGACTCGCCCGTCGGCAACCTTGTGCAGCAGGTGCTGCTCCTTCTTGCCGTTCAGACCCAGCCCGACCTGGGGGTGCTGCGTCAGCAGGTCGGTGAACCAGGTCGTGCCACTGCGCTGCGCGCCGATACCAAGCCACGCGGGAGCCACCATGAGGTCCACCCTAAAGAGCCCCGACCGAGTAGGTTCACAGCCATGCCGGAGATCGACTCGACCTTCACCGCGCTGCCCTATCGCGCACTCGGTTCGGCGGCCCTTGCCCGGGCTCGGGAACTGGGAGCCACACACGCCGACTTCCGCTTCGAGCGAGTCCGCTACCAACATCTCTCGGTCCGCGATGGCGCGCTCCAAGGGGCCAGCGACACCGAGGACCTCGGGTTCGCGGTGCGGGTCATCCATCGCGGCGCGTGGGGGTTCGCCTCCGGGGTGATCCTGACTATCGATGAGGCGGTCCGGGTCGCTGAGGAAGCCGTCGCGGTGGCCGAGGTAGCTGCGGCGATGACCACGGATCCGGTCGAACTGGCGCCGGAGCCGACCTATGCGGACCTGACCTGGGTCTCGTCCTATGTGGTCAATCCTCTGGACGTGCCGATGCCCGAGAAGGTGGCGCTCCTGGTCGACTGGACGCAGCGGCTGCGCCTGGGCGCCGCCGTGGATCACGCGTCGGCCGCGGTCCAGCAGGTCCAGGAGAACAAGTACTACGCGGACCTGGCGGGGACGACCACGACCCAGCAGCGGATCCGCATCCACCCGACGTTCGAGGCGATGGGTGCCGGCGCCGACACCTTCGACTCGATGGCGAGCATCGCTCCGCCCGTCGGTCGAGGCTGGGAGTACCTCACCGAGCACGTGGACGCCGGTGGCTATGCCTGGGACGAGGAGATCGATCAGGTCCCCGAACTGCTTGCGGAGAAGCTCAAGGCGCCCAGCCTCAAGGCCGGCCGCTACGACCTGGTCATCCACCCCTCGAACCTCTGGCTGACCATCCACGAATCCGTCGGGCACGCCACCGAGTTGGACCGGGCGCTTGGCTACGAGGCCAACTACGCCGGCACCTCGTTCGCGACCTACGACAAGCTCAACACCCTTCAGTACGGCTCTCGAGTCATGAATGTGACGGGTGACCGCACCGTCGAACACGGTCTGGCGAGCGTGGGTTTCGACGACGAGGGTGTCGCGACGCAGTCCTTCGACATTGTCAAGGACGGGCGTCTTGTCGGCTATCAACTCGATCGCGCCATGGGGCACATGAAGCCGGAGGTCAACGGCGGTCGCTCCAACGGCTGCGCCTACGCGGACTCGCCGGGCCACATCCCCATTCAGAGAATGGCCAACGTCTCTCTTCAGGCGGCCCCGGACGGTCCCAGCGAGCAGGACCTCATCGGGATGGTCGGAAACGGTCTCTATGTCGTGGGCGACAAGTCGTGGTCCATCGACATGCAGCGGTTCAACTTCCAGTTCACGGCCCAGCGGTTCTACAAGATCCAGAACGGCGAACTGGTCGGCCAGGTCCGCGACGTCGCCTATCAGGCGACCACCACGGACTTCTGGGGTGCCATGGAGGCCGTGGGCGGCCCCGAGACGTGGCAGTTGCACGGTGCCTTCAACTGCGGCAAGGCCCAGCCCGGCCAGGTGGCCGCGGTCAGTCATGGAGCACCCACAGCGCTGTTCCGAGATATCCGAATCCTCAACACCACCGAGGAGGCCGGCCAGTGACGACCGCCAGCCCGCAGTCCCTGGTCGAGCACGCCCTGGCGACCTCGACCGCCGACGACACCGTGGTCATCGTTCGCGACGCGACGAGCGCCAACCTGCGCTGGGCCAACAACACGCTGACCACCAACGGAGTCATGCACGGCATCCAGGTCACCGTGATCGCCTTCGTCGACAAGCCCGGTGGACGCTCGGTGGGGTCGGTCAGTGGCAGCGCGAGCACCCCCGCGCAGGTCACCGACCTCGTCGATGCCGCCGGCGCCGCCGCCCGCGCAGCCGACACCTCAGAGGACGCCAACCCGCTGGTGCGCGACCGCACCTCGCCGGATTGGGACGATGAGCCCGGCCGCACCGACATTCATGTCTACGACGCCGTGGCCCCCGGCCTCGGCGAGGCATTCGGTCGCGCCACGGCCGAGCAACGGATCCTGTACGGATTCGTCAACCACGAAGTGACCACGACCTATCTCGGCTCCACATCCGGCCTCCGACTGCGACACGTCCAGCCGACCGGGCACTGGGCCTGCACCGGCAAACCCACCGACCTGAGTCAGAGCGCCTGGGTCGGTGGGGCGACCCGCGACTTCGCCGACGTCGACCCGGTCGCTTTCGACGCGACCCTGGCCAAGCGGCTCGGCTGGGGCAAGCACCGGCATCACCTCGAGGCCGGGCGCTACGACACGATCCTGCCGCCGAGCGCCGTGGCTGACGTGATGATCGACGCCTACTGGTACGCCGGGGCGCGGGTGGCGTGGGAGGGCCAATCGGTCTACAGCAGGCGCCCGACCGGTACCCGCATCGGTGAGACCATCACCCGTCCCGAGGTCACTCTCTATTCAGACCCGACGCTCGCCGGACTCGAGTGCGCGCCGTTCGCGATCGAGACGACCTCCTCCAACGACAGCTCGGTCTTCGACAACGGTCTGGGACTCGAGCGCACGGACTGGATCCGCGATGGCGTCCTGACCTCGCTCCTCCAGACCCGGCACTCGGCCGCCATGACCGGTCAACCGGTCACGCCGGCGATCGACAACCTGGCACTCGACATCAGCAGCGGTAGCGGCGACATCGAGGACCTGGTCGCCGGCATGGACGACGGACTGCTGGTGACCTGCTTCTGGTACATCCGCGAGGTGGATCCGCAGAGCCTGCTCCTGACCGGTCTGACCCGAGACGGCGTCTACAAGGTCGACGGCGGCGAGATCGTCGGTGTGGTCAACAACTTCCGCTGGAACGAGAGCCCCCTGGACCTGCTGCGGCGCTTCACCGCTGCCTCGGCCACCGAACTCAGTTTCAGCCGCGAATGGGGAGACGACTACTTCTCGCGAACCGCCACCCCCGCGCTGCGGATCCCGGACTTCAACATGTCCAGCGTCTCGCCCGCGCAGTAGCCCCGAGTCCCTACTCGGCGAAGGACTCGGGCGGCGGGCAGGCACACACCAGGTTGCGATCGCCGTAGGCCTGGTCGATGCGGGCGACCGGCGGCCAGTACTTGTCGGGATCCGGGCCGGTGGGGAAGACGGCGAGTTCGCGCGAGTAGCCGCGGTCCCACTCGCCGACGATGGCTCGTGAGGTGTGTGGGGCGCCGCGCAGCGGTGACTCCTCGGGGGTCCACTCCCCCGCGCCCACCCGGTCGATCTCGCCCTTGATGGCGATCATCGCCTCGCAGAACCGTTCGATCTCACCGAGGTCCTCGGACTCCGTGGGCTCGACCATCAGCGTGCCCGCCACGGGGAACGACATCGTCGGGGCGTGGAATCCGTAGTCGATCAACCGCTTGGCCACGTCGTCCACGCTCACGCCGGTGGCGGCGGTCAGCCCGCGCACATCCAGGATGCACTCGTGGGCCACCAGTCCTCCGTGGCCTCGGTAGAGCACCGGGTAGTGCTCGCCCAGACGCGCCGCGATGTAGTTGGCCGAGAGCACGGCGACGGCCGTGGCGCGGGTCAGCCCTTCGGCCCCCATCAGGCGGATGTAGGCCCACGAGATCGGCAGGATCCCGGCCGATCCATAGGGCGCCGCGCTGATCGGGCCGATGCCCGCCCGCTTGCTCGGGTCGGGGTGCATGTCGTGTGAGGGCAGGTAGGGCGCGAGGTGCGCTCGCACGGCCACCGGCCCGACCCCGGGACCGCCACCGCCGTGGGGGATGCAGAACGTCTTGTGCAGGTTCAGGTGTGACACGTCTCCGCCGAACTCGCCGGGCTTGGCATAGCCGAGAAGCGCGTTCAGATTGGCTCCGTCGACATAGACCTGCCCACCGTGGGAATGCACGATGTCGCACAGTTCGGAGATGGTGTCTTCGTAGGCGCCGTGGGTCGAGGGATAGGTGACCATGATCGCCGCGAGATCCTCGGCGTGTGTTGCGCACTTCTCCTTCAGATCGGCCAGGTCGACGGTGCCGTCGTCGGTGGCCTTGACCACCACCACCTTCATGCCGGCCATCACCGCCGAGGCCGCGTTGGTGCCGTGCGCGGACGAGGGAATCAGGCAGACCGTGCGGCCCTCCTGGCCATTGGCCCGGTGGTAGCCGCGGATGGCCAACAGCCCGGCCAGTTCGCCCTGAGACCCGGCGTTCGGCTGGATCGAGACCCGGTCGTACCCGGTGACTTCGGCCAGCCACGACTCCAGTTGCTCGACGAGGCGGTGATAGCCCTGGGCGTCTTCAGCGGGAGCGAAGGGATGCAGGTCGGCGAAACCCGGGAGCGAGACCGGCTCCATCTCGGTGGTGGCGTTGAGTTTCATGGTGCAGGACCCCAGCGGGATCATGCCGCGGTCCAAGGCGTAGTCGCGTGCCGAGAGGCGGCGCAGGTAGCGCAGCATCGAGGTCTCGCTGCGGTGCCTGTTGAAGACCTCGTGTTCGAGGAAGGGCGTGGTGCGGGCCAGTGCGGCCGGCAGCGCCGCCGCAGCCTCGGACTCCTGCGGCACCACGTCGAAGGCCGTGTGGAGTGCCCGCAAGGTCTGCGGGCCGCTGACCTCGGAGAACGACAACCCGAGGGTGTCCGCGTCGACCAGGCGGACCTGCAGGCCCTCCTCGCGGGCGGTTGCCGCGATCTTCTCGGCCCGCCCGGGGGCACTGACGATGAAGGTGTCGAAGAAGTCGGCGGTGAGGACCTCATAGCCGCTCGCGGCCAGCGAGGCAGCGGCACGCGCCGCCAGGTCGTGAATGCGTCGCGCGATCGCGCGCAGGCCCTCGGGGCCGTGATAGACCGCATACATCGACGCCACCACGGCGAGCAGGACCTGGGCGGTGCAGATGTTGGAGGTCGCCTTGTCGCGACGGATGTGCTGTTCGCGAGTCTGGAGGGCGAGCCGGTAGGCGGGCCGCCCCTCGGCGTCGACAGAGACCCCCACGAGCCGGCCGGGAAGGTGCCGTTCGAGACCCGCGGCAACAGCCATGTAGCCGGCGTGCGGCC
>JBFIDC010000118.1:0-9193 GCA_041581495.1 Nocardioides sp.
CGGGCGGGTCAGGAGGGGATCAGCACGGTGTCGATGACGTACACCGTGGCGTTGGCCGTGGGGATGTTGCCGCAGATGATGTCGACGCCGTCGACGGTCATGCCGCCGGTGTCGCCCTCAACGGTCACGGTGTCCTCGTTCAGCGTGGACTGGTCGCCCACGACCGACTCGGGGTCGAGGTTCTCGCCGACCACGTGGTGCGAGAGCACCGCGGCCAGGCCGTCGGTGTCGGCCAGGAGGGCGTTCAGGTCGGCCTCGGGGATCTTGCCGAACGCGTCGTTGGTGGGCGCGAACACGGTCAGGGCCGGAGCGCTGTTGAGGGTGTCGGCCAGGCCCGGGACGGCGCCGACGGCGGTGACCAGGGTCTCCAGCAGCGGGTTGTTGGACGCAGCGGTCGCCACCGGGTCGTTGACCATGCCGTCGAAGGAACCCTTGCCCGTCGTGGGGATGGCCTCGCAGGCGGGGCCGAAGACCGCGGCGCCGGCGCCGGCGTCCGTGCTGGTCGTGTCGCTGCTGGTGTCGCTGGTGGAGTCGCTGGAGGCGGCCGATCCTTCGTCGGAGTCGTCGCCACAGGCGGCGAGCGACACAGAGAGGGCCAAGACCGCGGCGGCGGCACCGGTGGTGCGACGGAGAGTGGAGCGCTTCATGGGAAACCTTCCGGTTTGTGTGAGTGGTTGTGAGCTACTGGGTGTTGCGGTGAACTTGTCGGGTATTCGGCGCCGAGTCCCGAGCGGATGGGTCGGATCGGAGCGAATCGATGTGGCGGCAGTCACGCCACCGTGACGATGAGTTCCTGGACCCCGCTGGCGCCCTCCGGGAACGGGTTGGCGCGCGCTGAGGTCTGGGCGTTGCCGTTGCCATCGATCACGCGTGCAGCGACGGTGTGGCGGCCGGAGTCGGCGTCCCAGCGATAGAACCACTGGCGCCAGTAGTCGTTGCCTGCCGACGGCCCGAGTTCGGCGTCCTCCCAGCCGCCGCCGTCGATGCGGACCTGAACCTTGGCGACTCCGCCGTTCTGTTGTGCCCACGCGATGCCGCCGACGACGGTCTCCCCGGTCGGGAGTTCGGCCAGCGCCTTGGGGGTGTCGATCCGGCTCGAGATCTTGATCGGCGCATCGGTGGCCCAGTCGCGCTCGGTCCAGTACGCCTGCTGGTCGTCATAGGTCGTCAGGGTCAAGCGGGTGACCCACTTGGTGGCGCTGATGAAGCCGTAGAGCCCGGGGATGACCAGCCTGGCCGGGAAGCCGTGCTCCCGGGGGAGCGGCTCGCCGTTCATGCCGATCGCGAGCATCGCGTCGCGGCCGTCGGTGGCCAGGGCCAGTGGCGTGCTGATCGTCATGCCGTCGACATCACGGCTGAAGATCTGGTCGGCCCGGCTGCCGACGCCAGCGAGATCGAGGATGTCGGTCAGCCGCACCCCGAGCCAACGAGCGCCGCCGACGAACTTGCCGCCCACGCTGTTGGAGACGCAGGTCAAGGTGATGTCGCGCTCGATCAGGTCCATCTTCATGATGTCCTCGAAGCTGAGCGTGACCTCTCGGTCGACGTCGCCGTCGATGGTCAGCGTCCAGGTGTCGACGTCGACGATGGGTGTGTCCAAGCGGGTGTCGACGCGGTAGAAGTCGGCGTTGCTGATCCGCAACGGGGTGATCTCGGGGTAGGTCTGTTCCAACCCGGTCGGGAAGGCTGGCGCCGGATCCGCGGCGGCCGGCAGCAGGATGTCGTCCAGGCGCGTGCGCAGGCTCCCGATCAGTCGCCCGGCGCTGCCCAGCGCGGCGGCCGCGAGGGCCAAGGCTCCGGTGGCGACGAGGACTCCGCGGCGTGACGGGGCGGTGGCGGTGGTGCCAGGGGTGGCGGTGCCTGCGGGGGCGGCCGAGGGGGTGAGGCTGGTCATCGGGTGTTCGGCGGCGCCGTCCGCGCTGCTGCGGCGCGGCCCGACGGGTTGGCCACGGCCGACGCGGTCGAGGACATAGAGCGCGCCGACCCCGGCGATCGCGGTCGCCACGCTCGGGAGGACGTCGATCGCCTCGACGGTGGGGCGGTTCAGGGCCGTGAAGCCCGCGACACCGACCAGCACGAGCAGCAACCCCGCTCCGCGACCGAAGCTGCGGCGGGTGAGCAGCCCGCCCACGGCCGCCAGGGCCAGGACCCCGCCCATCACCGAGCCGATCAAGATGGTCTTGTCCGCGGTCCCGAACTGCCGGATCGCCCACTCCTTCATCGGAGTCGGCGTCAGGTCGATGACCTGCGACCCGACGGCCAGGACCGGGGAGGACGCGGGGTTCAGCAGCGAGGCCACGAAGTGGCCCGTGGCCACCCCGACCAGGGTCGCGAGAACTCCGAACACGGCGTACTGCAGACGGGTGCGCATGGCAGGTGTTCGGAGCCGACCCGCCGATCGGCGGGTCGGGGGGCGGCCCGGTTGGCGTCGGAGTCCCCGGGGATCAGGGAACTCCTGCACTTCTGCACCCAGATCTCGGCCAATAAGTGCTGAACTTCCCTGATCTCCGGGGACTCCAGCAGGCCGCGCTTGGCGCCTGGGGTCCCCGCCGTGGGTGCTACTTGGGCGGCAGGGCCTGTGCCTGACTGACGCCGACCTGCACCCACTCGGCCAGGGTCGCGTCGTCCGCGACGGACTCGGCGCTGACCCGAAGCCACCCGTCCATCTCTCGGCCGCGCATCTCCATCGGCGCGGCGCCGGGCTTGGCGACCAGGTCGGCGGTGGCCTCGGGCGCGCAGCGCACCATCAGCCCACCCTGCCCACTGACGCCGACCGCCATGTTGCCGGCGACGATGAACGCCAACCCGCCGAACATCGGCTTCTCCACGTTCGGCGTCGAGCCCATCTCGAACCGGACCCGCGCCGCCAACTCCTCGTCGTACGCCATGGCTCGAGCATGTCACCGGGCGGGGACAGTGGCGGTCGACGGATTCCCCGGTCAGCCGGGGAACCTGGTGCTTGTCAGGGGTTGTAGCGCCTGACAAGCACCAGGTTTGCCTGACCAGTCAGTGTGTCGGGGGGGTTACCCGGTCACCCGGGGGAACCGACCGGGAGGCGGGCTCCCACCACACATTCAGGCAGGATGCGAGCCATGACCGAGACGCACGACGAACTGGTCCACCTCGACATCACGGGCGCGTTGGCGACCATCACGCTGGACTCCCCGCACAACCGCAACGCGCTGTCGCGCCAACTGGTCACCGAACTCGTCGGCCATCTGAGCACCGCGGGTGAGGACGAGGAAGTACGCGTGGTGCTGATCCGGTCCTCGGGCCGGGTCTTCTGCTCAGGCGCCGACCTCAGCGAAGCCAGCAGCGCAGGCATGGACGAGGGCACGCGGGCGATCGTTGCGCTCCAGCGTCAGATGCTCACACTGCCCAAGCCGGTGGTCACCGAACTCGCGGGGCCGGTGCGCGCCGGCGGCATCGGCATCATCGCGGCCTCCGACATCGCCATCGCCTCCGCTGAGGCCAACTTCGCGCTCACCGAGGTCAAACTCGGCCTGGCGGCGGCGATCATCTCGCTGACCGTTCATGCGCGGATGAACCCTCGGGCCGCCGCGCTGACCACCCTGGGAGGCGAGGTCTTCTCGGGTGCGGAGGCGGCGGAGTACGGACTGGTCACGCGGGCGGTCGCGGCCGAGGACCTCCAGCAGGAGATCGAGAAGACCTGCGCCTCGCTCGCCACCGGTGCAGCCCAGGGGCTCCGCGAATCCAAGGCCATCCTCAACCGCGACCTGGTCGATCGCATCGATGAGCGCGGCGAGGAACTGGCCGAGCTCAGCGCCCGGCTGTTCGCCTCCGATGAGGCCCGCGAGGCGATGACGGCGTTCCTCAGTCGAGGCAAGTAGCGGGCCGGTCCCGCCCTACGATCCAGGAATCCGCTCCCACCCTGGGGCCGGGATAGGCTTGATGGCTCCGCCGACGGGAGGCGGGATCGAACAGGGCCCGGAGGTTGCCGCACTTGAGTGACGCGCTTGTCGACCGCGAGGTCGAGACAGAGCAGTCGTTCGTCGACAGGGTTTATCGACAACTGGAGACGTCGGCACAATCGGCTCAGACGTTGGCTCGTGAAGGACACGAGCGCGGGCGTCTGGGTCACGAAGGTGGACTGGTCGAGCGGGACGCGATGGTCTTCCACGCGGCTCGCAGGATCGCCCAACTCGACGCCGCGCACGAGGGGCTGGTCTTCGGCCGGCTCGATCTGCGCAGCGAGGTCGACCCCGAACCCAGGTACGTCGGACGCATCGGTCTGCGCGACGAGAACCGCGACTCCCTGCTCATCGACTGGCGCGCCCCCGCCGCCGCCGTGTTCTACCAAGCCACCGCCGCCGAGCCGCACGACGTCGTACGCCGCCGGGTGCTGCGCAGCACCGGCCCCAAGGTCGTCGGAGTCGAGGACGAACTCCTCGACGCAGACGGACTCGAAGGCCGCGAGGCCGAGTTGCCCATCGTCGGGGAGGGCGCCCTGATGGCTCAGCTCTCCCGCGCCCGCGACCGTTCGATGCACTCGATCGTCGCGACCATCCAGGCCGAGCAGGACAAGGCGATCCGGGCACCGGGCCGTGGAGTTGTCTCGATCAGCGGTGGACCCGGCACCGGCAAGACCGTGGTCGCACTGCACCGCGCCGCCTATCTGCTCTACACCGACCGTCGCCGCTACGAGGGCGGTGGCGTGCTGATCATCGGCCCCAGCGGCGTCTTCATGCGCTACATCGAGCGGGTGCTGCCATCGCTGGGCGAGACGGCGATCGCGTTGCGGTCCCTCGGCGAGGTCGTCAATGGCATCAAGGCCAGCCGCCAGGACGAACCCGCGGTCGCCGCGATCAAGGGTTCATCGCGGATGACCACGGTGCTGCGACGGGCCGCGCGCTTGCAGGCGCCCACGGCCACGGGACAGTTCCGGATGTTCTGGCGCGACGACGTCATCGTGCTCGATCGCGGTGCCCTGAGCCGCGTCCGCCGCAATCTGATGAGCCAGGGACGACGCAACCGCCAGTTGCCGCGAGTCGCCGGGGCACTGCTCGACCAGATGTGGCGGCAGGTGCGTGGTGAGCGTGGCCGCGAACGCGGCCGCGAGGCCTTCAACGACGAGATGCTCTCCAACCAGGACTTCTTGGACTTCGTGATCGACTGGTGGCCGCCGGTGGAGGCCACCACGGTGCTCGGCTGGCTGCGCGACCCCGAGTTGCTCGCCCGCGTCAGCGAGGGCGTCCTGACCGACGAGGAGCAACTGCTGCTGCTCAAGTCGTGGGGACAAGAGACCTCGCCGATCGACTTGTCGGTGCAGGACATCCCGCTGATCGACGAGCTTCGTTACGCCGTGGGTGACATTCCGCAGCGCACCGACGACGAACGCGACCTCGATGAGACCGGGCTGCTCAGCGGCGGCCACGACATGGCCGAACTCTTCACCGCATCCGACCGCGAGTACGCCCCCGCGGGCCGCCCCTGGGCCCCGCCCACGCACCGCATCGATGACGACCCCTTCGCCCACGTGCTCATCGACGAAGCCCAGGACCTCACGCCCATGCAGTGGCGGATGGTCGGGCGCCGCGGGCGGACGGCGTCGTGGACCATCGTCGGCGATCCGGCCCAATCCTCCTGGCCCATCCCCGCCGAAGCGGCCGAGGCGCGCGCCAACGCCTTGGAGGGCAAGGAACTCCACGAGTTCCACCTGTCCACCAACTACCGCAACAGCGCCGAGATCTACTCCTACGCCGCCGAGTACGCCCAACGGGTGGGGCTCGACGCCGACCTGCCCGACGCCGTACGCCGCACCGGTGAGGAACCCCAGATCCGCACCGGCGTCGCCGATCTCGAGGCGGCTGTCCGTGAGGCGGTCCTCGACGTCGCGGGCCAGGTGCAGGGCACCGTCGGCATCGTGGTTCCGGTGGCCCGTCGCTCCGAGGTGAACTCCTGGCTGGCCTCGTGGGCCGACCTGGCCGAGGACGCGCCGAGCGCCCGCCGGGCCGTCGACTCCTCGGTCGCCCCCTCCGGTGAGGACCGGGTCGTGGTGCTCACCGGCCTCGACACCAAGGGTCTCGAGTTCGACGCGATCGTGGTGGTGCGACCCGAAGAGATCGAGGCGGAGTCGGCAACAGGCCGCGCCACGCTCTATGTCGTGCTCACCCGCGCCACCCAACTGCTGACCACGATCAGTTGAGCAGGCGCCGCCGACCGTAGGCTTCGGCCATGACGCAGCACCCCACACCAGACGCCAGGACCGCGATCGCAGCGCTCCAGGGGCACGAGGCGTGGGCGATCATTCGGCGTTCGACCCGCGCCGGCGACCGCGACACGGTGGGCCTGATCGGTGGGCGGCGCACCGTCGTCGAGTCGATCCTCGAGGTGCCCCTCGACACCGGCGTGCCCGAGGCGGGCCACATCGCCGACCGGCTGCTGGCGGTGCCGTTTCGTCAGATCCGCGAACGCGGTTTCGAGGCGCACGATGACGACACGCCCCTGGTCATGGTCGACATCGAGACCGAGTTGGAGTTCTCGGTCGCCGAGATCATCGACGCGATCGACGATGACGGGATCGAGTTCGCCGACCGCGGTGGGTTCGACATCGACGACGACGAGTACGCCAAGCTCGTCGAGACGATCATCACCGACGAGATCGGCCAGGGCGAAGGCGCCAATCTCGTGGTCGGACGGCACTACCGCGCCACCGTCGCTGACTGGGGTGTCGACAAGGCGCTCACGGTCTTTCGTCGTTTGCTGGAGCGCGAGCGCGGTGCGTACTGGACCTATGTGGTCTTCACCGGCGATCGGTATCTGATCGGCGCCAGTCCTGAGCGCCATGTCTCGATCCACGCTGTTCGCGACGGAGTCGATCTAGGGACCAGCGAGCGACCGAGCGGTCAATCAGGCTTGGCCGACGTGCGAATGAACCCGATCAGCGGCACGTTCCGGATCCCGCGCGACGGGAGCGACGTCCAGGCCGGACTGCTCGAGTTCCTGCGCGATGAGAAGGAGATCTACGAACTCTTCATGGTCGTGGATGAAGAGCTCAAGATGATGTGCGACATCTGCCACGAGGGCGGCCAGGTGCTCGGTCCGTTCCTCAAGCCGATGAGCCATCTCGTACACACCGAGTACCTCCTGGCCGGTCGCACCGACCGCGACCCGCGCGAGGTGCTCCGCGATTCGATGTACGCCGCCACCGTCACCGGGTCGCCGGTCGAGAACGCCTGCCGGTTGATCAAGCAGTACGAGACGCAGGGGCGCGGCTACTACGGTGCCGCCCTGGCGCTGCTGGGCCGAGACGGCGCGGGCGCCCCCATGCTCGACAGCCCGATCGTGATCCGGACCGCCGATGTCTCCCTGGACGGGCGGGTCACGGTGACCGCCGGGGCCACGTTGGTGCGCGACTCGGACCCGGCCTACGAGGTCGCCGAGACGCACGCCAAGGCCGGCGGGATCCTCTCGGCGTTCGGGCTGGTCCCCGCTGCGCCGGCGCCCGAGGTCGACATGGCGCAACTGGTGGCCGACGAGGACGTGCTGCTGGCCCTCAACGCCCGCAACCGCCGACTGTCGTCGTTCTGGCTGACCGACCAGGCCGGAGAGACCCCTGACCCGCGGCTGCGGGGGAAGTCCGTGGTGATCCTCGACGGCGCGGACGACTTCGTGAACATGCTGCGCCACGTGCTCGGTGTGCTGGGGATGACCAGCGAGGTGGTGCGTCACGAGGACTACGTCGCCGGGTGCCTCGACGGCTTCGACCTGGTGATCGTGGGGCCCGGCCCCGGCGACCCGCGTGATGACGCGGATCCCAAGATGGCCAAACTGCGTGCCGCGGTGGCGGAGTTGCTCGCCGCCGAGCGGCCGTTCCTCGCGGTGTGCCTGGGGCACCAGGCCCTGTGTCACCAGTTGGGGATCCCCCTGGCCTACAAGGACATCGTCTTCCAGGGCACCCAATCGGCGATCACGCTCGAAGGACGCCCCGAACGGGTCGGCTTCTACAACACCTTCGTCGCTCGCCTGGGTGAGAGGGAGGTGCCGGAGGGCGTGCGCATCGACGCCGACCCCGACTCGGGCGACATCCACCACCTCGTGGGGCCGCACTATCGGGGCATCCAGTTCCATGCCGAGTCGATCCTGACCGAGCGCGGGTACGACGTCCTGCACCACCTGGTCTCTTCGCTTCTGCTCGACTGAGACCGATGGCCCCCGACGTGGTTGTGGTCGACCACCACGACTCCTACACGTGGAACCTGGTGCACCTCATCGCCACAGTGACGGGGCTGTTGCCGCGCGTGGTGCAGCACGACGAGGTCGACCCCGAGGACGTGTTGGCGTACTCGCATGTGGTCCTCTCGCCCGGCCCGGGAACGCCGAGCGACCCGGCCGACTTCGCCGTCGGTCGCGAGGTGTTGCTGGCGGCGACCCGGCCGGTGCTCGGGGTGTGTCTGGGGATGCAGGGGTTGGTGACGACCTACGGCGGCAGCGTGGAGCGAGTGCGCCCCGCGCACGGTGAGGTCGCACGCATCAGCCATGACTGCCGGGGCGTCTTCCGTGGGCTGCCGCAGGACTTCGAGGCCGTTCGCTACCACTCGCTGGCCGCGATCGAGCTCCCGGCGTCGTTGGTCGCGACCGCCTCGGAGGCATCCGACGGTGTGGTCATGGGGGTTCGTCATGTCGATCTGCCACTGGAGGGCGTGCAGTTCCACCCCGAGTCGATCCTCTCCGAGCATGGTGCGGCGATGATCGCGAACTTCCTGGCGGGAGTGTGAGCACCGGCGATCCGGCCGCGGCGTTCCGCGAGGCCGCAGCCGGCCACGCCCGTTGCTTCTGGCTCGACGGTGGTGGCGCGCGGGACTGGTCCGGAACGCGTTCTCTGATCGGTTGGCTCGAACCCGACGACGTGTCGCTGACGTTCTCGGCCGCCCGTCGCGAAGTGACCCGCCATGTCGGCGACCGGGCCACCGTGGTGGGCGAGGACATCTTCGAGGCACTCGCGGCCGAGTTCGCCGGCGGCTCGTCGCGTGACCAGTGGTTCGGCTACTTCGGGTACGCCGCGCGCACCGACCTCCCCGCCGCTCCCTCGCTCGACGTCCCTGACGCCGTGTGGATGCGTCCGTCGCGGGTGCGCCTCTTTGAGCACCTGCTACCGGGATTGGATTCCCCGGTCGACCGGGGAAACCTGCACTTGTCAGGGGTTACAACCCCTGACAAGCAACAGTTTCCC
>JBFIDC010000119.1:0-9161 GCA_041581495.1 Nocardioides sp.
CCTTGGCCGAGGAAC
Source organism: Nocardioides sp. (assembly GCA_041581495.1). Taxonomy (GTDB): domain Bacteria; phylum Actinomycetota; class Actinomycetes; order Propionibacteriales; family Nocardioidaceae; genus Nocardioides. Next base: position 16 of record JBFIDC010000119.1, read on the forward strand.
GGTTGGTGATGATCCAGGCGCACCGCTGCTCGAGGTCCAGGGTTGCTCCGACAGGCACCACGTGTGGCCGTCCGTCGGCGCGCAGCGTGGTCAGCGTGCACAGGTGCCGCTCGGCCCAGAAGGAGCCCAGAGGTTCGGGAAGCGTCTCCCAGCCCGGACGCCACGAGGTCATCGGTTCATATCCATCGGGAGAACCAGATGCGGTCGACCCACTCCGAGCGCGTGAGCAGGTCGAAGGTGAAGACCGGCCAGAAGAGCGCGAAGTTCAACAGCACCATGACCAAGAAGACGCCCGAGATCACCACCCCGATCGTTCGCCGGCGTGAGACCTCTCGGCTCGGGCCGATGAGTTTGCCGATGACCATGGTCAGCGCCAACACCGTGAAGGGGAGCACGGCGATGGCATAGAAGTAGAAGATCGGCCTGTCGTCATAGCGCAGCCAGGGCAGCCACGTGGAGAGTGCCCCGACGCTGATGAAGCCGAAGCGCCAGTCCCGTGCGCCGAGCCACATGGCGAGCGAGTAGAGAAGGGCGCCGATGCCGACCCACCAGATGACAGGTGTTCCGGACAGCACGACCTGGCGCAGGCAGGTGCTGTCGGACGCCGCGGTGCACCCCTGCTCCCCGGGCTCGATGTCGAGTTCGACGGCGACGCTGACCGGCTTGTTGATCAGCAGCCAGCCTGCCGGGCTCGAGGCATAGGAGTGCTCGCTGCACGAGAGGTAGTGCGAGTGGAACGTATAGACGTCCTGGTGGTAGTTCACCAATGAGCGCAGCGACTGCACCACCTCGCCGAGTCCGGTGGCGTCCTTCTGGGTCTGGGTCGGCCACCGGTCGTTGTTGGGGTTGTCGTCGACGAAGGATTCGTCCTCGCAGTGCCCCGAGCCGCTGAAGCGGGTGTACTGCGTGGAGGAGTAGCTCGACTCGTACTCGTCGGCGTGCAGGAGCCACCCGGTCCACGTCGCGGTGTAGACGATCCCGGCGAGCACCACGATCGAGGCGAAGGCCGGGACGCCGTCGACCAGGGCGGAGCGGAGCCTGAAGTGCCGGACCCCGAAGGAGCGTCGGGCACTCGCACTCCACAACCACACCAGGACGCCGAAGGCGGCCATCGGAAACAGGGCTGTCCACTTGGTGCCGACGGCCAAGCCCCAGCACACCCCGCTGGCCACCAGCCACGGACGGAACAGCAGGCCGCGGATGGGGCCCCAGGATGCGCTGTCGGTGATCGGTTCGGGTTGGAGGTGTGCCAGACGGTCGCGGTACCAGTCACGGTCGATGACGATGCTCGTGACGGCCATCAGCATGAACAGCGCCATGAAGATGTCGAGCAGTGCCATCCGAGACAGCACGAAGGCCAGGCCGTCGAAGGCGAGCAGCAGCCCGGCGACGCAACCCAGCAGGGTGGACCCGGTCAGGCGCTTGGCGAGCCGGATCATCACCAACACCATCAGGCTGCCGGCGACGACTGCCGCGATGCGCCACCCGAAGGGGTCCATCCCGAACGCCTTCTCGCCCAGTGCGATCAGCCACTTGCCCACCTCGGGGTGGACGATCAGGGACGGGTCGTCCTTCCAGATCCCGGTCGTGGTCCCTTCGAGGATCTTCTCGTCGGCGTCACCGACGTACTGCTTGACGTAGCCGAAGTGGGCCAGCGACCACGCGTCCTTGGCGTAGTAGGTCTCGTCGAACTCGAACTTCTGGGGGGTGCTGAGGTCGATGATCCGCAAGAAGAACGCCAAGGCCGTGATGCCCAGGCTGGCGGCCCAACTGATCACCGGGTCCTCGGGGTCCACGCGCCTCCGCGCCCGCTCCCAAGCAGACGGCATCGGCGCGCTGATCACCCGGCGACTCTACGACCACCCAGGTGGCCGAGCCTCGCTGCTCGACCGGGTGCCTCAGGCCAACCCGGCGGGCGGGGGGAGCACCTGGGATGATCGGCGCATGGTTGGGGTGCTCGTGTTGGCGGCGACCCCGATCGGGCGTGTGGCGGATGCGCCCCCGCGGCTGGCCGAGGAGTTGGCCAATGCCGAGGTGGTGGCGGCTGAGGACACGAGACGGCTGAAGAGGCTCACCGACGACCTGGGGATCGTGGTCGGCGGGCGGGTGGTGTCCTACTTCGACGGCAACGAGGCGGCGCGGACGCCGATGCTGATCGAGGCGCTGGAGGCCGGCGAGCGGGTCGTGCTGGTCACCGACGCGGGCATGCCGTCGGTCTCCGACCCCGGCTACCGACTGGTCGTGGCCGCGCTGGAGGCCGACGTCCAGATCACCGTGGTGCCCGGCCCCTCCGCGGTCCTCACGGCCTTGGCGCTCAGCGGGCTACCCGTCGACCGGTTCTGCTTCGAAGGGTTCCTGCCGCGCAAGGCCGGCGAGCGCGCCCGTCGACTCGAGTCCCTGCGCGACGAGCCGCGCACCATGGTCTTCTTCGAGGCGCCCCATCGCACGCAGGTGACCCTGGCGGCGATGGCTCAGGGGTTCGGCGAGCAGCGGAGCGCGGCGGTGTGCCGCGAGATGACCAAGACCCACGAAGAGGTCCGCCGCGGCCCGCTGGCGGACCTGGTCACCTGGGCCGGCGAAGGGGTCCGGGGCGAGGTGACCATCGTGGTGGCGGGTGCGGACCCGGTGGCCGCCCTGGCGCAGGACCCCGACACACTGCGATCAGCCGTCGCCGAACGGGAGGCCGAAGGCTTGAGTCGCAAGGAGGCGATCATGGAGGTTGCCAAACTGGCCGGCGTGCCGCGCCGGGAGGTCTACCAAGTCGTGCACGTGCCGGGTTCGGCGACGTGACCCGCCTCCTGCGTTATCGCCACGCGGGTCTGACCTTCGACGTCCGCGACGAGGGTCCGCTCGACGGAGACCCGGTGGTGCTGCTGCACGGCTGGCCCGAGCGGGGCAGTTCGTGGCGCAAGGTGGTGCCGCTGCTGCACGAGCGGGGCCTGCGTACCTACGCCCCCGATCAGCGGGGCTATTCCGCTGGAGCCCGACCCAAGCGGCGCCGCGACTACCGCTTGCAGTTCCTGGTGGACGACGTCGTCGCGCTGATCGAGACCGTCGGCACCCCGGTGCACCTGGTCGGCCACGATTGGGGCGCCATCATCGGTTGGGCGACGGCCGCCCAACGACCCGACCTGGTGCGGTCCTGGACCGCCGTCTCGGTGCCGCACCCCAAGGCGTTCGCCGAGGCCCTGGTGACCTCGCGGCAGGCCCTCAAGTCGTGGTACATGGGCGCCTTCCAACTGCCCGCGCTTCCCGAGTGGATCGCCGAGTCCGGGCGGTTCGACGTGCCGCTGCGCAAGGGCGGCATGACCGCGGACGACGTCGATCGCTTCCGCAAGGAGGTCGTCGACGACGGCGCGTTCCGCTGGGGTGTCAACTACTACCGCGCCATGCCCTGGATCTTCCCCGCTCTGCGGCAACCCATGGTGAGGGTGCCGACGACCTTCGTGTGGAGTGATGGGGACGTGGCGATCGCCGAGTCCGGGAACCGGCGCACGCCGAAGTACGTCGACGCACCCTATGAATACGTCGTGCTGCGCGGGGTCAGCCACTGGATCCCGACCGAGGCGCCCGAGCAACTTGCCGGTCACATCTTGACGCGGATCGAGAGCGTGTCGTGAGCTCGACTCCCATGCACCAGAACCCGCCCGCTCCCGAGCCGCTGCCGCACCCTGTCATCGACAACCACTGCCACCTCGACGTCTCCCGAGGTGGTGAGCCGGTCGCCGTCGAGCAGGCGTTGGCCGCGGCGGCCGCTGTGGGCGTGCCACGCATCGTGCAGATCGGCTGCGACCTGCCGGGAGCCCGCTGGGCCGTCGAAGCGGCCGCCACCCATGCCTCCCTCGTGGCGGCGGTAGCCCTGCACCCCAACGAGGCGCCCCGGGTCCCCGATCTCGACGCCGCGTTCGCCGAGATCGAGGAGTTGGCCCAGGCCCACGACAAGGTGCGAGCGGTGGGGGAGACCGGGCTCGACCACTTCCGCACCGGTGAGGACGGCCGCGCGGTTCAAGAGGAGTCCTTCCGCCGCCACATCGACCTCGCCAAGCGGCTCGACAAGACCCTGGTGATCCACGACCGTGACGCCCACCAGGAGGTGTTGCGGGTCCTGGAGGATGAGGGTGCGCCCGAACGCTGGGTCATGCACTGCTTCTCCGGCGATGCCGCCTTCGCACGGGACTGTGTGGATCGCGGCGCCTACCTCAGTTTCTCGGGCACGGTCACGTTCAAGAACGCCGAGCACCTCCGCGAGGCACTGCGGGTGACCCCGCGGGACCGGGTTCTGGTGGAGACGGACGCGCCGTTCCTGACGCCCGTGCCCTACCGCGGCCAGACCAACGCCTCCTACCTGATCCCGGTCACGATGCGGGCCATGGCGGCAGTGCTCGACGCCGATCTGGGTGCCCTGTGCGCGGCGGTCGAGGCCAACACCGAGAGGGCCTTCGGGGGTACCTGGTAGGGCATTCTGACGGCCGTCAAGGCCGTTGAGAGCCTCCTCACACACCCCCGAAATCAGGGGTTGGGGATTTGCCTCTCCCTGCCAACCCCGGTGTCGTGGTGTCTTGTGCACCCGTTCACAAGCGTTCTGAGCGCCCTCCGTACCCGTTCCAAGACCCTCGCCGGCCTGGCCGCGGTGGTGGCCCTGGCGGTCGTCGGCAGCCTCACCGGCTACCTCGCGATGACCTCGACCTACGCGGTCTCCGTCGACGGGCAACTGCGCGAGGTGCGCTCATCCGGAGACACCGTCGGTGAGGTGCTGGACGCCGCCGGCATCGACATCACCGAGCACGACGTGGTGGCGCCGGGGATCGACGAAGCGATCACCGAGGACAGTCGGATCGTGGTCCAGATCGGCCGACCGATCGAACTGATCGTCGACGGCGAGAGCGAGACCCACTGGGTCACCGCCACCGACGTAGCCGGTGCCCTCGACGAGATCGGTACGCCGTACGGACGCGCCGACTTGTCGGTGACCCGTAGCGCCTCCATCGGTCGCGCGGGTCTCGCGCTGGAGGTCGTCACCCCCAAGGACCTGGTGGTTCGCCTCGCCGGCGCCAAGCCGAAGAAGGTCACCGTGACCGCCCTGACCGTCGAGGAGGCCCTGGCCGAACTCGGGGTCGAGGTCGGCAAGCGCGATGTCACCAAGCCGAGCCTGGACGCGACCATCACCAGTGGGGACCGGTTGGTCTTCACCGACATGCGCGTCGTCAAGCGCAAGGTCAAGGGCGAGGCCGTGGCCTACCGGACCGTGACCACCGCGGACGCGTCGATGTTCAAGGGACAAAGCGCCGTGGACCGAGCCGGCGTCAACGGGTCGCGCAACGTGACCTACCGACTGGTCTTCAAGAACGGCGACCTGCTGCGCCGCGTGGTGCTGCGCCAGAAGGTGCTCACCGAGCCCGTCTCGGCGCTGGTCCGGGTCGGCACCAAGGTCGTCGCCCCCAACTACGCCAGTGGCAACTCGGTCTGGGACCGGTTGGCGCAGTGTGAGTCGGGCGGCAACTGGTCGATCAACACCGGCAACGGCTACTACGGCGGCCTGCAGTTCAGCCTCGGGACCTGGCGCGCCTACGGCGGAACGGGTCTGCCGAGCCAGCACAGCCGCGCCACTCAGATCGCCATCGCCACCAAGCTCCGCAACGCCAGCGGCGGCTACGGCGCCTGGCCGGGGTGCGCCGCCAAGCTGGGCCTCCCGCGCTAGCAGCACTGCCTCGAGCGGCCACCGCCTTCACCGGGGGGCGAGGCTTCGGCTGTGCCCACTAGCCTTCACGACATGGCCGACCCCACTGTGACGCGCCTTCTCGGCGCCGCAGAGATCCGGCGCCTGGCCGACGAACTCGATCTGCGACCCAGCAAACAGCGCGGCCAGAACTTCGTCATCGACGGCAACACGGTGCGCCGCATCGTCCGCGAGGCCGGCGTCGAGTCCGACGACGTGGTCGTGGAGATCGGGCCGGGGCTCGGCTCGTTGACCTTGGCGCTTCTCGAGGTGGCCGAGCACGTCGTGGCCGTCGAGGTCGACGGACGGCTCGCGCGACGACTCCAGGAGACGGTCGCCGCACATGCTCCCGACCGGGCCCAGCGGCTCACTGTCGTTGAAGCCGATGCGTTGGGGCTCAGTGCCCTTGAGGGCCCCGCCCCGACCGCGTTGGTGGCCAACCTGCCCTACAACATCAGTGTGCCGGTCCTGCTGCACCTGCTCGGGTTGCTGCCATCGCTGGAGAAGGGGCTCGTCATGGTGCAGGCCGAGGTCGCGGACCGCCTTGCCGCAGCCCCGGGGTCGCGCACCTACGGCATCCCCTCGGTCAAGGCCGCCTGGTACGCCGACGTGCGCCGCCTGGGCAACGTCTCGCGCAGCGTGTTCTGGCCGGTCCCCAACGTCGACTCCGGGCTGGTGGCGTGGGAGCGTCGCGAGCCACCCACCACCACCGCCACTCGACAGCAGGTCTTCTCAGTGATCGATGCCGCCTTCGCCCAACGCCGCAAGACCGTGCGAGCCGCACTGCGCCCGATGATCGGTGACACCGCAGCGACCGAGGCGGCACTCGAACGGGCCGGGGTGGATCCGACGGCGCGGGGTGAGGTGCTCGACATCGCGGCGTACGCGCGCATCGCCGAGGCGCTGGCGACGGGCGAACCGGCATGAACATCACCGTGCGAGCGCCGGCCAAGATCAACCTCCACCTGGGTGTCGGAGCCCCCCGCGAGGACGGCTTCCACTCGTTGATGACCGTCTATCAGGCCGTCGGGATCTGTGACGACGTCTCGGTCTCGAGGTCGGCGGCCTGGACGCTGCGCGTCAGCGTGCCCGAGTGGATCGACCCCGACCTGGTGCCCCTGGGTGGCGACAACATCGTGGATCGGGCGGCGAGCCTGCTGGCGGCTCACCACGGTGTGGATGCCAAGGCCGACGTGCTGATCACCAAGTCGATCCCGGTGGCCGGTGGGATGGCCGGCGGCTCGGCCGACGCGGCAGCCGCACTGGTGGCCCTCGACCGATTGTGGGGCCTGGAGACGAGCGATGCCGACCTGCTGCGCATCGCCGCCGACCTGGGCAGCGATGTCCCCTTCGCCCTGCTCGGTGGCACCGCGCTCGGCACCGGACACGGCGAACTCGTCGAGCAGGTCGAGGATGCGGCCACCTGGTGGTGGGTGGCGGTCGTCTCCGACGAGGGCATGTCGACACCCGCGGTCTATCGGCACTTCGACGTGCTCAACCCCGACGCGCCGGTTCAGCCGAAGTCGCCGGATGCGTTGCTGGCCGCGTTGGCATCCGGTGACCCGCTGCGCTTGGGCGAGACCCTGCACAACGACCTGCAGGAGGCGGCCATCGACCTGCGGCCGGACCTGGGAGACATCATCGACTTCGGGCACGCCGTCGGCGCCGTGCGCGGGATCGTCTCGGGATCCGGCCCGACCTGTGTCTTCTTGGCCGAGTCGGCCGACGCGGCACGTGAGGTCGCCGCCGCGTTCGGCAAGAACGGTCACGAGGTCGTGCTGGTCACGCCCGGCCCGGTGGCCGGCGCCCATGTGGTGACCTACTAGTGATTACCCGATACCAACCAAGTGAGCAGTCCGTGATCGTCCTATGAGCAACTCGTGAGCAACCTCGTCAACCTCGAGCGCGTCTCGAAGTCCTACGGCATCCGTCCTTTGCTGGACGACGTCTCCCTCGGCATCGGGGTCGGTGAACGCATCGGCATCGTGGGCCGCAACGGCGATGGCAAGACCACCCTGCTGGAGGTGATGACCGGCCTCGAGGAGCCCGACTCGGGCCGGGTGTCCCGCAACCGCGGCCTGCACGTCGGATACCTGCACCAGGGCGACGAGCTGGTGGACACGCACAGCGTCCGCGAGGCCGTGCTCGGCGGCATGGACGACCACGAGTGGGCGGCGGACTTCCGCACCCGCGAGATCGTGGACGTGCTGCTCGCCGGGGTTGCGCTGGATCGTCCGGTGATCGGTCTCTCGGGTGGCGAACGCCGCCGGTGCTCCTTGGCCGCGTTGCTGCTCGGAGATCACGACCTGATCGTGCTGGACGAGCCGACCAACCATCTGGACGTGGAAGCGGTGGCATGGCTGGCCCAGCACCTGGTGGGGCGCTCCTCGGCGATGGTGGTCGTCACTCACGACCGGTGGTTCCTCGATGAGGTCTGCCAATGGACGTGGGAGGTCCACGACGGCGTCGTGGACGCCTATGAGGGCGGCTACGCGGCGTACGTGCTGGCCAAGGCCGAGCGCACCCGCCAGGCCTCGGCGTCCGAGGCTCGCCGGCAGAACCTCGCCAAGAAGGAACTGGCCTGGCTGCGTCGCGGTGCCCCGGCCAGAACCGCGAAACCGAAGTTCCGGATCGAGGCGGCCAACGCCTTGATCGAGGACGTGCCGCCGCCGCGCGACCGCCTCGAACTGCAGAAGTTCGCCACCCAGCGGCTCGGCAAGCAGGTCATCGACGTCGAGGACGTGGACCTCAAACGCGGTGACCGCACGCTGCTGACCCACGCCACCTGGCGACTCGGCCCCGGCGACCGCGTGGGGTTGGTCGGAGTGAACGGCGCCGGCAAGACCTCGGTGCTCTCGCTGCTCGCCGGTGACCTCGCGCCGTCGGCGGGCAAGGTCAAGCACGGTCGCACCATCTCGATGCGGCACCTGACCCAGCAACTCGACGACCTCGATCCCAACGCGCGGGTGCTGCCGATGGTGGAGTCGTATCGCCGCGTGGTGAAGACCGATGGCGGCGAGATCAGCGCCACCTCGATGCTGGAGCGCTTCGGGTTCACCGGCGACAGGCTGACCACGCGGGTCGGCGAACTCTCCGGCGGCGAGCGGCGACGCTTCCAGTTGCTGATGCTGCTGCTCGAGGAGCCCAACGTGCTGCTCCTCGACGAGCCGACCAACGACCTCGACATCGAGACCCTCAACGTCCTCGAGGACTTCCTCGACGCCTGGCCCGGCACCCTGATCGTGGTCTCTCACGACCGCTACTTCCTCGAGCGGGTCACCGACTCGGTGTGGGCGTTGCTGGGCGACGGGCAGATCTCGATGCTCCCTCGCGGCGTGGATGAGTACCTCGAACGCCGTGCCGCCAGCCTGAGCGATTCGGCGCGGCAGTCCGGCGCCGGCGCGACGGGGGCCGGGTCCGTGTCTGGTCA
>JBFIDC010000120.1:0-9105 GCA_041581495.1 Nocardioides sp.
TCGGGAACTGCTCGTCGGTCGCCGCGAAGCGGAACTCGACCAGTGCGGCGGCGGCGTCGACATCGAGTCCCGCGGCGGTCAGCGCGCGCAAGTAGGCGGCGCCGACCTGCATCGCGTAGGCCAACTCCTGGCCATCCGAGGCGCCCTGATCGTGAACGGCTGCGGCGTCGACGACGAACCCGAGGACACCGGCGCGGGCCGCCAGTTCAGCGGCCTCGGCGCCGTTGAGCGAGCCGGCCGAGACTTCGGCCGCGTCGATGCCCAGGTTGGTGGCCGGGTGGAGGTCGGTATCTTCGGCGTACTCGAGGAACGCGCGGGCGGTCGCGACCGCGTCGTCGGGGCAGTCCAGGACGACCGGAGCCAGGTCGAGGAACACCCCCTGCAGCAACGTGACGAGGTCGGTGTCCGGGGCGACCCGCAGCCACAGCGACGTGGCGCCGTTCTCGAGGTCGGTGATCGCCTCTTCGTGGGCGGACTTGGCGTCCGTGACGCTCAGGTGTGGCCGGATGTCCCAGTCCGTGGTGCGCGTCGGGCGGCCCGCGGTGGACAGTTCCTCCAACAGCCCCGGGGTACCCAGCGGGGTGATGCCAACACCATCGAGGGTCGTGCGGGTCAGCTTCTCCCACACGAGGCTGTCGGCGTCGTCCTCAGAGAGGCGGCGGGCCTTGCGCAACACTGCGGCGGCAGCGGCTTCCCACTCCGCGCGGCCACCGGTGTCCTCGGGGGCCGCAAGCGCGAGAGACCCGGGGTCGGGCTCGAGTTCGGTCGGCTCGTCGAGGCCACCCTCGACAGTCGCATCAGTCACACGGGGAAGGGTATGAGGTGGGTGTCCCCGGTCGCCACGGAGTGTGACTATTCCAATGCCCGCGGGTCCAGCCTCGTCGGGGCATGCTGGGCCGACCGCGGTCGGTTCTTTCACCTGATTCTTAGCAATCTCGGAACGTTTTCGGTGCTGCGTGGCGTTGTTATTGACATACCCATGTGGAGAGGAACACCTGCCATGCCTGGCCACCGTCACTACAACGGCCTCAAGACTGCGCTGCTGCTCGGAGGCCTGTCGGCCGCCGTCATCGTCGTCGGCGGACTTTTCGGACGCAGCGGGCTGATCATCGCCCTGGTCGTCGCGCTGGGCATGAACGCCTACGGCTACTGGAACTCCGACAGGCTCGCGCTCAAGGCGATGCACGCCCAGCCGGTCACCGAGCAGGAGCAGCCCGCGATGTACCGCATCGTTCGCGAGCTCTCCACCCGAGCCAACCAGCCGATGCCGCGGCTGTACGTCTCCCCCACCCAGGCGCCGAACGCCTTCGCCACCGGGCGCAATCCGCAGAACTCCGCGGTGTGCTGCACCACGGGGATCTTGTCGTTGCTCGACGAACGCGAGTTGCGCGGTGTGCTCGGTCACGAACTGATGCACGTCTACAACCGCGACATCCTGACCGCCTCCATCGCGGGCGCGCTGGCCAGCGCCATCACGTTCTTGGCCCAGTTCGGGTTGTTCTTCGGAGGCGGCCGCGACCGCAACACCAACCCGCTCGCGATGATCGGGCTGTTGATCCTCGGCCCGATGGCGGCCGGCGTGGTCCGGATGGCGATCAGCCGGACCCGTGAGTACGACGCGGACGAGGATGGCGCGACCCTCACCGGTGACCCCCAGGCCCTGGCCTCGGCGTTGTACAAACTCGAGAACGGCACCAGCCGCTACCCGCTCCCCCAGACCCAAGAACTGGTCAACGCCAGCCACATGATGATCGCCAACCCCTTCCGCGGGGCCGGGCTGGCCAAACTCTTCGCCACCCACCCGCCCATGGGCGAGCGCATTGCGCGCCTGGAAGCGATGGCGCAGCAGGGTCGCTGAGGGGCGGTCGGCCGGGGTTCGGTTTCCCCGGTTGACCGGGGAAACTGGTGCTGGTCAGGGGTTACGACCCCTGACAAGCACCAGTTTCCCCCGACCAGTCAGCGCGTCGCAGGGTCCGAACGGTGGTCGTCGGCGTCGTTTTGCAGCAGCGAGCGGAGCACGGCCTCGGGGGTCTGGCCACTGGCCTCAGCCCGGGCACGCAGCATCGGCACCAGGTCGGCGGGCACCTCGAACCGCTCGCCCTTCGAGCCACCGCCACCGAACTTGGCGAAGGCCGCGACGGCCACGGTGCCCAGGACGTCGAGGATCGCCATCACGCCGAGGAGACGCAGCGAGACATCCCCGCCGTTGTCGAACTCCAGGATCAGGGCGCACACATGGCCCGCAACCCACGCAACGGTGACCAGCGTCAGACCGAGCATCCGGCGCACGTACCTCGGCGCCGATGCAGCGAGGACGAGCAGCAGCGAGACCTGAGCCAGGGTGGCCGAGAGGGTTGCCCCGACCCCGAAGGCCCGAAGCAGTGCGTCGCTCTCGAAGTCGGGGTCGCCCCAGATCAGGGCGAGGCCGCACACCAACGTCGGGATGGCACAGACCGCGCCTACCACACCGACCACGCCGAACCGCGACTCGGCAGTCGCGAGGTAGCACAACACCGCGATGCTGGTGACGCCGACGAGAAGGGTGGTCAGCAGGATCCGACCTTCGGTCTCGCCGAAGTCTCCCCCGCTGAGTAGGGCAAGCACTCCGAGAAGCGCCGCAATGGAGAAGGAACCGATCGTGACAAACAGGGCGAGGCGCCGAAAATCAGCCATGCCCTGAGCGTGGCAGACCCGCGTCCTATCCCGCGTGAGCCTCGCTACTCAACACTCGCCGTGTCCGCAATCCCCGGTCGCCCGGGGATTGCGTCTCGGCTCGGACCGCTAGCGCCCGGCGGGGCGCTTGACGTGCCCTGCCCGGCCCTTCTTGGCGGGCTCGCGGCCCTCGTTGTCCTTGTTGCGGATGCCGATCTTGTTGCCCAGCCACACCAGCGGGTCGTACTTCTTGTCGACCACGCGCTCCTTCATCGGAATGATCGCGTTGTCGGTGATGTGGATGCCCTCGGGGCAGACCTCGGTGCAGCACTTGGTGATGTTGCACATGCCGAGGCCGGCGGCATCTTGAGCCAACTCGCGCCGGTCGTTGGTGTCGAGGGGGTGCATCTCGAGTTCGGCGTAGCGCAGGAAGAACCGCGGCCCGGCGAAGGCGGGCTTGTTGTCCTCGTGGTCACGCACCACGTGGCAGACGTTCTGACACAAGAAGCACTCGATGCACTTGCGGAACTCCTGGCCCCGCTCGACGTCGACCTGAGCCATCCGGCGCATGCCGTCGTCATCGCGCGGCGGCGGGCTGAACGAAGGCAGTTCGGCTGCCTTCTCATAGTTGAACGTCACGTCGGTGACGAGGTCCCGGATCACCGGGAACGCACGCAGCGGGGTGACCGTGATGGTCTCGCCCTCTTCGAAGTCCGAGAGCCGGCACATGCACATCAGACGCGGCTTGCCGTTGATCTCTGCCGAGCACGAACCGCACTTGCCGGCCTTGCAGTTCCAGCGGACCGCGAGGTCGCCGGCCTGGGTGGCCTGCACGCGGTGGATCGCGTCCAACACGACCTCACCGTTCTCGGCCTGGACCTCGTAGTCCTGCAGGTCGCCGCCCGACTGGTCGCCGCGCCAGAGCCGCAGCTTCAGGGTGAATCCCATGGATCAGTGCCCTTCCTCGAAGAATGTCGCCAGTTCGTCCGGCATCACCGGCAGCGGCTGAGTGGCGAGGTCGACGCCGTCTCCCCCGGAGTTGAGCGACAGCACGATGTTGAGCTTGCCCCACTTCTCGGCGAATCCAGGGTGGTCCTCCCGCGTGTGACCGCCTCGCGACTCCTCGCGCTCGAGGGCCGCCTTGGCGATGCACTCAGAGACGATCAGCATGTTGCGCAGGTCGATGGCGAGGTGCCAGCCCGGGTTGTACTCGCGGCCGCCGGAGGCGACCAGGTTCTTGGCGCGCTCCTTGAGCTTCTCGATCTCGGCGAGCGAGCTCTCCAACTCCTCACGGACCCGGATGATGCCGACCAAGTCGTTCATCGCCTGCTGCAGCTCGGTCTGGATCGTGTAGGGGTTCTCGGTGGCCGTACCGAGCCCGCTCAGCGGAGCCAGCGCGGAATCCACCGCCGCGGCGAGGGCATCCTCGCCCAGGCTCGGACGGGAATCGCCGAGGCCCGCGACGTACTCGGAGGCCGCGTCGCCGGCCCGCTTGCCGAAGACCAGCAGGTCGGAGAGCGAGTTGCCGCCGAGGCGGTTGGAGCCGTGCATTCCGCCCGAGCTCTCACCAGCGGCGTACAGACCGGAGACACCAGACATCTCGGTGTCGGGTTCGACCTCGACACCACCCATGACGTAGTGGCAGGTCGGGCCGATCTCCATCGGTTCTGCGGTGATGTCGACATCGGCCAGTTCCTTGAACTGGTGGTACATCGAGGGCAACCGCTTCTTGATGAACTCCGGCGTGCGCCGCGAGGCGATGTCGAGATAGACACCGCCGTTGGGAGTCCCGCGGCCGGCCTTGACCTCGGAGTTGATCGCCCGGGCCACCTCGTCGCGCGGCAGGAGTTCAGGCGGACGGCGGTTGTTCTTCTTGTCCTCGTACCACCGGTCGGCTTCTTCCTCGGTGTCGGCGGTGTCGGCCTTGAAGAAGTCGGGGATGTAATCGAACATGAAGCGCTTGCCTTCGGAGTTCTTCAAGATCCCGCCGTCACCGCGCACCGACTCGGTGACAAGCAGACCCTTGACCGACGGCGGCGCCACCATGCCCGTGGGGTGGAACTGGACGAACTCCATGTTGATCAGCTTCGCGCCGGCTCGCAGCGCCATGGCGTGACCGTCGCCGGTGTACTCCCATGAGTTGGAGGTCACCTTGAAGCTCTTGCCGATGCCGCCGGTGGCGAGCACCACGGCCGGCGCCTCGAAGGCGATGAACGACCCGGTCTCGCGCCAGTAGCCGAAGCAGCCGGCGATCTTGTCGCCGTCCTTGAGCAACTCGGTGACCGTGCACTCCATGAACACGTCGATGCCGAGCGCCACCAGGCGCTGCTGCAGGGTCCGGATCATCTCCAGCCCGGTGCGGTCACCGACGTGCGCTAGGCGCGCGTAGCGGTGGCCACCGAAGTCGCGCTGGGAGATCTTGCCGTCTTCCGTGCGGTCGAACAGCGCCCCCCAGTCCTCGAGTTCAAGGACGCGCTCGGGCGCTTCTTGGGCGTGCAACTGGGCCATCCGCCAGTTGTTGAGCATCTTCCCGCCACGCATGGTGTCGCGGAAGTGCACCTCCCAGTTGTCCTCGGGGTAGACGTTGCCCAGCGATGCGGCAGCGCCACCCTCGGCCATGACGGTGTGCGCCTTGCCGAGCAGGGACTTGCAGACGACAGCAACCTTCGCGCCGGCTTCGTGTGCGGCGATCGCCGCGCGCAGCCCAGCGCCACCGGCACCGACCACGACGACGTCGTACTGGTGCCGCTCGATGTTTTCAGACATGTCACTTTCCTCGAAAAGACTCAGAAGAACCGCGGGTCGGTGAAGTGACCGGCCGCGACCATCCACACGTAGAAGTCGGCCAGGGCGACCGAGAACAGAGACAGCCAGGCGTAGCGCGCGTGGTTGCCGTTCAACTTCGAGATCCAGGTCCAGAGCTTGTAGCGAACCGGGTGCTTGGAGAAGTGCCTCAGGCGTCCGCCCATGATGTGGCGGCACGAGTGGCAGCCCAGGGTGTAGAGCCAGATGAACACGACGTTGATCAGCAGGATCAAGGTGCCGAGGCCCATGTGGATGCCGTCGGACTCGCCCTCGGCCGGCCCGAAGGCCAAGAAGACGTCGTAGGTCAGGATGAGACCAACCACGACCGCGGCGTACCAGAACCAACGGTGCACGTTCTGGATGAGCAGCGGGAACCGGGTCTCGCCCGAGTAGGAACCGTGGGGCTCAGCCACACCGCACGCGGGCGGCGAGAGCCAGAAGGCGCGGTAGTACGACTTGCGGTAGTAGTAGCAAGTCATCCGGAAGCCGAGCGGGAAGACCAGGATGATCAGGGCCGCCGAGAGCGGGAAGCCCTTGAACGGTTGCCCGAAGTCGGAGGCTCCCTCGACACAGTCGCTGAGGCAGGGCGAGTAGAACGGCGAGAGGTAAGGCTCGCTGAAGTAGTACTTGCCCCAGAAGGCTCGGAACGTCGCATAGACGACGAAGGCCGAGAACACCGTGAAGGTGATCAGCGGCGTGAGCCACCAGCGATCGTTTCGAAGGGTGCGGTCTCCGATCTCAGCACGAGTCGGTCCACCAACTCCTGCTTCCATCGATCCACCTGATCCAGATACCGCGCGAGCGTCTGTCGACGCCATGACCACCTCCGCCGTGAATTTGTCCCGCCGCAGTCTGCCTAACCGTAGGCCGCTCGCGTAACCCCCCACGCGGCGGGGCGGATATTTGTCACACTGATTCAGGCGCGGTCTGGGCCCAAGCAGCGGCATAGAGGACCACTCGGGAGAAGTAGTTGATCCACACCACGAGGATCAGAGCCAGGCCGAAGACCTGAAAAGCCGGGTTTCCCTGGGTCGAACCGATCAGTGGTGCCGACAGTTGCTTGAGGACCTCGAACCCCACCGCTCCGAGCAGGGCCCCCGAGATGAGGGCCCGCCTCGGCAGGTTCGGTGAGGCGAGAAGCCGGAACATCACGAAGAAGAGCACGGCGTTGGCGACCAGTCCGAGCACCACGGTGAGCAACTGGACGACCCAGCCGAGTTCGGCATTGAGGTTGAGCCACTGCAAGAGATCCTCGGAGAAGCCCGCGATCACCCCGGTGACCCCCACTGTGAACACCATGACCACGCCGATCACGACCAGGGCCATCAGGTCGCGTGCCTTGCCCATGAGGAAGTTCGGACGTTCCTCGTTGCTGAGCCCGAAGACGGTGTTGAGGGCCGAGCGGAGCGCTGAGAGCCACCCCAGGCCGGCGTAGAGCACCCCCACGAGGCCGAACAGCCCCACGGTGCCCGCCGAGTCCTGGATCTCGCTCAGGTCGAGCTTGCCCTCGCCGCTGCCGATGAGGTTCGGGAACATCTCGTCGATCGCTCCCAGCAACGCCTCCTGGGCATCGGGGAAGACCTTGGAGACATAGCCGACCGCGAAGAAGGCGAGGGCGAGCACCGGAAAGACCGACAAGAAGCCGAAGTAGGTCACCGCACCGGCCTGCTGGCTGGCTTTGACCTCGCCGTAGTGCTGCTGCATGCGGATGCCGTGGTCGAGGACGGGGAACCGCCGACGAACGACCGCGATCGGCGCCTTGACGCGCTCCTTCAGCGAGGCCATGGCCTCAGGTACCCCGCTGAAGCGGGTAGTAGCGCACGGGGCGCCAGCCCAACTCCTCGTCGTGGACGTAGAGCTTGAAGTCCCCCACCTCGAAACTGCACTCGAAGTCGGCCAACTGGTCGAAGGCCAGGTCCAGCCGCTCCTCGGAGACGTCGTGGGCGATCGTCACGTGCGGGTGGTAGGGAAAGGCGAGATCGAGCCGCAGCGGTCCGCGGCGTACGGCGTCGCACAGTTGCTCGCAACCGGCGATGCCCTCGACCAGTGACACGAAGACCACCGGCGAGACCGGCCTGAAGGTTCCGGTGCCGCGCAGGTGGACGCCGAACGACGCCACCTCGTCGGCCGCGGAGACCAGGTGCTCCTGGATCTCGTCGAACTCCTCATCGGAGACCTCGGTCGGCGGCACGAGCGTGATGTGCGTCGGGATCTTGGCCGCCGTGGCATCGCCGAGCGAGGCACGGAAATCCTGCAGTTCGGTTGCCCAGGGCTCCGGGATCGCGACGGCCACTCCGATGGTCGGCATCGCATCAACCTATCGAGGCTGGTCCTTTGCCCAGGTCGGCGGCCACGAAGCCGACCCGCTGATAGACATCGCGCAAGGTCGCCTCGGCCACCTCGTTTGCCCGCTCGCGACCCTGCCTCAAGATCTCGGACAGGTATGCCTGATCGGCCAGCAGGTCCAGGGTCCGATCGCGGAACGGGGTCACGAAGTCGATGACCACCTCGGCCAGATCCTTCTTGAAGTCTCCGTAGCCCTTGCCTGCGTACTCCTCCTCGAGGTCGGGGACGCTGCGTTGGGTCAGCGCGCTGTAGATCGTGAGGAGGTTGCTGACCCCGGGCTTCTCCTCGGGGTCGAAGCGGATCTCGGAGCCTGAGTCGGTGACGGCAGAGCGGATCTTCTTCGCACTCAGCGTCGGCTCGTCGAGCATCTCGATGATCCCGGACGGCGAGGAGGCCGACTTCGACATCTTGGCGGTCGGCTCCTGGAGGTCGCCGATCTTGCCGGTCGCCTTGAGGATGTAGGGCTCGGGAAGCCGGAAGGTCTTCTTGTAGCGGCTGTTGAAACGCTGGGCGAGGTCGCGCGTGAGTTCGAGGTGCTGACGCTGGTCAGCGCCCACCGGGACGTAGTAGGGCCGGTAGAGCAGGATGTCGGCGGCCTGCAGGATCGGGTAGGTGAGCAGGCCAACGCTGGCCGACCCCTCCCCGCCCTTGGCGGACTTGTCCTTGAACTGCGTCATCCGCCGCGCCTCGCCGACACCGGTCAGGCATTGCAGGACCCAAGCGCCCTGGGCGTGCGCGGGGACCTGGCTCTGGACGAAGATCGAGGCCCGCTCGGGATCGACGCCCATGGCCAACAGTTGGGCGGCCGCACGCAGGGTCCGCTCCCGGAGCACCAACGGGTCGTAGTCGACCGTGATGGCGTGCATGTCGGCGATGAAGAAGAACGGCTGGTAGTCGATCTGGAGATCCACCCACTGCCGCAGCGCACCGAGGTAGTTGCCGAAGTGGAACGAGTCGGCGGTCGGCTGGATTCCGGACAGCACCCGCGGGCGACCGCCGCCGGCGGCTGCGGCCGGGACGCTGACCTCGGGTTGGGTGGTGGGAGAAGCACTCGACATGGGCGCCATTGTCCCCGACCCGTCGCGGCGGTCGTGACCTCGTCCGCCTACGGCTGGGATCGAGCGACCGACCGGCCGCGCACGACCCACGAGAACAGCAACACCGCGACCCCGGCCACGGCGAGCCCGACGCCGACCAGGGCGGGTGATCGCAACCCGTAGCCGGCAGCGATCGTGACGCCCCCGAGCCAGGCGCCGAGGGCGTTGGCGACGTTCAACGAGGCGTGGTTCATGGCGGCGCCCA
>JBFIDC010000121.1:0-9075 GCA_041581495.1 Nocardioides sp.
CTCTTGCAGGAGTTCCTCGAGACCGGCCGCTGCTGTTTGGGCTGAGGCGATCACGGCGGGGATGCCGACGCCGTCGTAGGCAGCCCCGCACACGGCCAGCCCCGGGATGCGCGCCACGTCGGCCCGGATTCGGGCCACCCGGTCCAGATGACCCACGGCGTACTGCGGCAGCCCGCCGCCCCACCGCTGCACGTGCACGTCGACCGGAGTCGCGCTCAACCCGATCGCGTCCTGCAGGTCGGCCAAGGAGAGGGCAGTCAGTTCGTCGTCGCCGCGCTGCAGGACGACCTCTTCGCGATGGCGGCCCAGGGAGGTGCGCAGGTGCACGAGCCCCGCGGCCGCACCGGCCTCCCGCGTCCAGGCCCACTTGACGAAGGAGAACGTCGCCGCCTTGATCGAGCGCCCCTCGATCGGCGGCACCAAGAAGCCCGAAGAGTCATCGAGGCCGGCGAGATCGGTTGCTCGGAACGCGAAGGTGACGACCGCCATCGACGCCGACTCGATCCCCGCCAGCTCCGCCGATGCGGTGGGCGCGAGGCCCGCGAGGAGCCGGGCGGTCGGGGCCGCGGGGGTGGCCAGCACGACCGCGTCGGCTTCGATGAGCACCGGTTCGGTCGTCGGACCGACCGTGACGGCGAAACCCGAGGGAGTTCGTGTCAGTTCACGAACCGTCGCGTTGCGGCGCACCTCGAGGGGGGCGGCCAGGGCATCGGTGAGGCCACCCATGCCACCGGGCAACCCAGCGAAGACCGGCAGGTCATAGGTGGTCGGCACCCCCTCGGCCTGGGCGAGCACCGATCCGCGGCCGGCGAGCGTCACCAGTTGCGGTGCCGCGGCACGAGCGGAGATCTCACGCGCATGCCCGGCATAGACGCCCCCGAGCAGCGGCTCGACCAGGCGGTCGGTGACCTCGGGGCCGAACCGAGCATCGACGAGTGCCCCCACCGAGACGTCGTCGGCGACCTCGCTCGGCGGCAGGTCCACTTCGGCTTCGGCACGGCGCAGACCTTCTCGCGAGAGCACCCCCGAATCACGCAGCTGTTCGAGGTCGAGGGGCACCCCCAACAGTGAGCGGGGCAGGCGGTGCAGTTCGCCGCGCGTCCAGATGCGAGAGGACGCGACGGCGGGGTGCTCGATGGCCAGGTCGAGGGCGCGGGCCAACTCGACACCTTCGGGTCGCCGGTTGAGCATGGCCTCGGCTCCGACATCGACCAGGATGCCGCCGACCTCGCTGCGCCGAAGTTTGCCTCCGACCTCCGGGCTGGCTTCGAGCACGGTGACCTGATGCCCCGCCTCGACCAGCCGATGGGCGGCCACCAGGCCCGCCAGTCCGGCACCGACCACGACAACCCTGCTCACACCAGAAGCCTGGCAGATGCCCGACGGCGAGGCGCGCCAGGGAACCGGAGCGAGCCAAGCAGCGTCTGAACGCTCATGACTACGACATCGCGCCGCCGGGGCCTGGCCGCCGCGGCGGCACTCTCGATCTTGTTCGTCGCCGGAGCCTGCGGAGGCAGCGACGACGCGACCTCGGCCGGCGATGCGGGGTCGGTCGAGGCACCCCAACTCGGGGCGCCCGACGAGCGCGGCGCGGACGGCACCGATCTCGGTGGAGACATGGCCTACGACACCGACCTGGGCTCAGTTGATGCGGCGGCCGAAGTCGCCTCGAGTGCTTCCGGCGCTTCTGGAGGGGGAGTCGCGAACACCAAGGCTGGGCGCACCACCGAGCAGAAGGTCATCTCCAACGGCAACGTCCAACTCAAGTCCGACGACGTCGGCCAGGCGGTCTTCGACGTTCGTGACGTGGTGGATGTCTATGCCGGCGAGGTCGACGCCAACTCGACCGAGACCGACGATGAGGGCGAGCCGCTGCGCGCGCGACTCCGGATCCGGATCCCGACCGAGCAGTTCGACGAGGCGATGCAGGACCTCGGCCGGGTCGCGACCCTGATCTCCTCCAGCGGCAACAGCAAGGACGTCACCACCCAGGTCATCGACAACGAGATCCGGATCAAGATCCAGCGCCGCAGCATCGAGCGCATCTCGCTGCTGCTGGACCGGGCCACCTCGATCCGCGACATCGTCAACATCGAGGCCCAACTCTCCAACCGCCAGGCCGACCTCGAGTCCTTGGAGACCGAGCAGCGCTACCTCGCCGACCAGACCTCGATGGCCACGATCACGGTCTCGGTCGAACGCATCAAGGAGAAGAAGGAGCCGGTCGTCAAGGAGGACAGCGACGGCTTCTTCGCCGGACTCAGCGCGGGCTGGGATGCCCTGAAGAGCTTCGGGATCGGCCTCGCGACGGTGCTCGGAGCCCTGCTCCCATGGTTCCTGGTCGGCGTGCTGATCGCGATCCCGGGTTGGCCGCTGCTGCGTCGGCTTCGTCGGCGCTCACCGGGCATCAACCCGGCGGGCCCCGACCCCGAGCCCTCGCCGACTTCCTGAGCAGGCGAGGCGCCGGGCCCGGCACCCGTTGGGCATATGGTCGCTAGGTGCCGCCAACAGACAACCTGCGTCTCGCCGTGCTGATCGACGCCGACAACACCTCCCCCAAGCATGCGGCCGCGCTGATGGAGGAGGTGGCCAAGTACGGCATCCCCACGGTCAAGCGCGCCTACGGCGACTGGACGACGCCGCACCTGGGTGGCTGGCGCGCCAAGCTCGCCGAGCACGCCATCCAGCCCATGCTCCAGGTGGCCTACACGACCGGGAAGAACTCGACGGACTCGGCGCTGATCATCGACGCGATGGACCTGCTGTATTCGAACAACCTCGACGCGTTCGCGATCGTGTCGAGCGACAGCGACTTCACCCGTCTGGCGATGCGGCTGCGTGAGTCCGGCAAGACGGTCTATGGGTTCGGGCTGCGCAAGACACCCAAGGCCCTGGTCAACGCCTGCAACCGGTTCATCTTCCTCGAAGTGCTGGGATCCACGGGGGGTGGCGACGAGCCCGAACCCAATGCCACCGCGGCGGCTGAGGACGAGGACGAGTCCGCACCGCTCCCCGACCTGCGCGAGATCCTGACCTCCGCGATCGACGACACCTCCCAAGAGGACGGCTGGGCCCACCTGGGCCAGGTCGGCAGCGTCCTGGGCACCCGCTACGCCACCTTCGACCCACGCAACTACGGCTTCCCCAAGTTGATCGCCCTGGTGCGCGCTCAGGACTACCTCGACGTGGAGCAGAACGAGGGCGCCCCCCGGGTCCGCCTCGCGCCCAAGAAGCCCAAGGTCACCACTCGTCGACGCCCGGCGAAGAAGACCGCGGCCAAGAAGGCCGATGGCAAGGCCTCGACGCAGACGTCGGCCCAGAAATCGGCCCAGAAGACGGCCCAGAAGTCGGGCCAGAAGTCGGGTCAGCCGGCGGGCGAGTAGCCCTGCACGAACTCGGTCAGCCTGGCCAGTTGGTCGGGGTTGGTGTCGGGCAGCACCCCGTGGCCGAGGTTGAAGATGTGCCCGTTCGCCGCCCGGCCGGCGTCGATGATCTCCGCGGCACGACCCAGCATCACCTCGGTGGGCGCGAAGACCAGCGTCGGGTCCAGGTTGCCCTGCACCGCCCGATCACCGACCACCGAGATCGCCGAAGCCAACGGCGTACGCCAGTCGACACCCACGACGTCGGCGCCCGCGGCACCCATCAGGCCGAGCAGGTTGGAGGTGCCCACGCCGAAGTGGATGCGGGGCACACCGAGTTCCCCGGCCTGCGTCAGCACGCGCGCCGAGTGGGGCATGACCTGACGTTCGTAGTCACCGGGGGTCAGCGCCCCCGCCCAGGAATCGAAGAGTTGGACGGCCGAGGCGCCGGCCCGCACCTGAACCTCGAGATAGGCCGAAGCGATCCCCGCGATCTTGCGCATCAGCGCGTCCCACAACTCCGGCTCGCCGAACATCATCGCTTTGGTCCGCGCGTGGTCCTTGGAGGGCCCGCCCTCGACCAGATAGGACGCGACGGTGAACGGCGCCCCGGCGAACCCGATCAGCGGCGTGGCGCCGAGTTCACCGACCAGGCGCCCGACCGCCTCGGTCACGAACCCCACATGCTCGGGAGTCAGGTCAGGGATGGCCTCGACGTCGGCCAGGGTCCGCACGGGCTTGGCAACGACCGGGCCGACGCCGGCCACGATGTCGAGGTCGACCCCGACCGCCTTGAGCGGAAGCACGATGTCGGAGAAGAAGATCGCCGCGTCGACGCCATAGCGCCGCACCGGCTGCATGGTGATCTCGACGACCAGGTCGGGGTCCATGCAGGACTCGAGCATGCCCACGCCCTCGCGCACGCTGCGGTACTCCGGCAGCGAACGCCCGGCCTGACGCATGAACCACACCGGCGTGTGTGACGTCGGTTCGCCACGCGCCGCCTTCACAAAGGCACTCTCGGCGGGTCCTGGAGTCGCGGCAGGCGAACTGGTCACTGGGACAGGGTGCCAGGCGATCCGGCGTGTTCACACATCTGCGATTGGCTCATCTGACCTAGTGTGGCCTAATGGCCGTGCGCAGCGAAACGCGCCCGGGGGCAGGCGCCGACGCCGAGCCCGCGGCGTTTCGTGACGCCGTCAAGTCGATGCAGAGTGTTCGATTCCGCTCCGACGTGCACATCGAACCGATGCCGGCACCCCAGCGCATCGCACCGTTCTCCTCGGCCATCTCGGCCGATGTCGACCTCGACGGGGTCGAGGTCGGGACCGGCCGGATGATCCTGCTCCACGACCCGGCCGGAAACGATGCCTGGGACGGCGTGTTCCGCTGCGTGGCCTACGCCCGGGCCGAGATCGATGTCGACCTCATCACCGATCCGCTGCTCGCCGATGTCGGCTGGTCGTGGCTGACCGAGGCATTGGGCGCGCACGGCGCCGACTACCACGCCATCTCAGGGACCGTGACCCGCGTGGCCACCGAGAGCTATGGCGGAATGGCCGACGACGGTGGCACCGCCCAGGTCGAGATCAGGGCGTCGTGGACCCCACTCGGCCCCAACCTCTCCTCGGGAACACTCGATGTCGGCCCTCATGTCGAGGCGTGGGGCGACCTGCTGTGCACCGCAGCCGGTCTGCCGCCCGTGCCCGAAGGTGTCAGCGTCATCCCGACCCGACGTAGCCGAAGCGGATGAGCGAAACACCCCACCAGCCACCCCGAGACGTCCCAGACCCCGAAACGTCCCCCGAGCAGGCTGACGAGCCGGTCGCCGAGCCCACACCCGAGCTGCCGCTCCTGACGCTGCGCGATGGCCTGCCCGATGTCACCGACACCGATGAGGGTCTCCGCGCGGCTGCCGAGGCCATCGCCGCTGGGACCGGCCCGGTCGCCATCGACGCCGAACGCGCCTCGGGCTACCGCTACTCCAACCGGGCCTACCTGATCCAACTACGCCGCGAAGGCAGCGGCATCTGGCTCATCGACCCCATCGGGCTCTCCACCTTGAAGCCGCTCCAAGAGGCCCTCGAGGGCGCCGAGTGGATCCTGCACGCGGCGACCCAGGACCTGCCGTGTCTGGCCGAGATCGGCCTCACCCCGACCGAGCTCTTCGACACCGAGCTCGCCGGTCGCCTGCTGGGCCACCCCCGCGTGGGCCTCGCGACACTGGTCGAGACCGAACTCGGGTTCCGGATGAAGAAGGAGCACTCGGCGGTCGACTGGTCCACCCGCCCCTTCCCGCGACCCTGGCTCGAGTACGCCGCACTCGATGTCGAGGTCCTCATCGAACTCCAGACCTCGCTGAAGGCCCAACTGGCCGCGGCCGGCAAGGAGGAGTGGGCCCGGCAGGAGTTCGCCGCGCTGCGCAGCTTCCAGCCGACCGTGCGCAAGGACGCCTGGCGGCGTACCTCGGGGATGCACCGGATCCGTGGACGCCGAGGACTGGCCGCGGTTCGCGAACTCTGGGTGACCCGCGACGAACTGGCGCAGGGCCGCGACGTGACCCCCGGCCGCATCATCCCCGATTCGGCGATCGTGGCCGCCGCCACTGCCTCCCCTGCCGATCGCGAGAACCTGCTCGCCACCAAGGGCTTCCACGGCCGAGGTGCCGGGCGCTACGCCGCGAAGTGGCTGGCCGCACTCAAGCACGCCGCCTCGCTGGACGAAGCGGACCTCCCGGCCCGGAGCCCACGCGGCGACGGTCCCCCGGCACCGCGAGCCTGGATCGACCGCGACCCGGTGGCCGCTCGACGGTTGAGCAAGGCCCGGGCAGACATGGCCACCTTGTCCAAGCAGCACCAGGTCCCCGTCGAGAATCTGCTGACCCCCGACTACCTGCGTCGAGTGCTGTGGACCCCACCGGAGACCCGCGACCCAGAACTCCTCAGCGACGCGGTCGTCGAGGCACTGCGGGAGTTGGGGGCCCGGGAGTGGCAGATCGGCCTGACCGGTCCCCTGGTGACCGAGGCGATCCTCGCGGCCGACCAACCCCTGCCCCAGGCCGCCGAGGCTGCCCCTGAGTCCACCGAGGCCTCTGCTGACCAGGCCGACGAGTCCGACGAGGCCGAGGAAGTCAGCCCGACCGACTCCGCCTAGGACGCGACCTCAGCCCGACGGGCTGGCTGATGGGCTGGCCGTCGAGGTGGGCTCGGGGTCGAAGGGCAGCAGGATGGCCCGCGACGCCTCATCGATCTGTTCGGTCAGCGCCTCGATGTCAGGGATCTCGACCTGAAGCAGGTCGCGGATGCCCGCGTTGGCGATGTCGGTGATCGCCATCTCGTCCTCGACCAACGGTGGGATGTAGAGCTTGCTGACGCCTTCGTTGAAGACGTCAGCGCGCTCAGGAAGTCGGGTGGGCTGCAAGAAGTCGTCAGTCAGCGCCACGGTCTGGTTGGCGGGGACGAGGTTGCCGACGGGGACCACCCGCTGCACCGCCTCGGTGGAGACGAAGTCGACCAGCAGGTCGGCGGACTCGGCGACCTCGGGTGTGTCGGCCGAGATGCACATTCCGGTGATCTGCCCGACGGTTGTCGTCTCGTTCAGGGTCGGCATGGGCATCACGCCGAAGTCGAGGGCGGGGACCTTGCGCAGCCGTGCGGTCAGGGACCGGTCGGCGACGATCATCCCGAGCTTGTCGCGCTCGAACCAGGCCACCGCCGAGCGCTCCTCGAGTTGAGCACTGGTCAGGGTGAGTCCGGGGTCGCGCAACACAGGCAGCACCGTGGCCAACGCGGACCGGCTGCCATCTGAGGAGAACGCCAGCGACGTCGGCTCGACCTCGTTGTCGAAGACGCTGCCCCCTCCCGAGATCAGGAACGGGGTGATGCCCTGCAGCGTCGGCGGAACGAAGAAGCCCTTGGAGTCGCGACGGGGCCGGGTCGCGAACTCCGCGGCCACCCGGAACTGCTCGAAACTCCATCTCAGCCTGGAGTCCGGATCCAGGTTCGGCACGTTGAGTTCACGCAGCCTCATCCGGTCGAAGTCGACCAATGCCTTGTTGTAGTAGACGACCATCGGCGAGATGCCGTAGGGCATGCACTGCAATTTGCGGTCGACAGAGAACGCTTCGAGTGCCGCGCGTGAGTAGTCGTCGCCGAAGTCGACGTTGCGCTCGTCGAGACGCTCGCCGATCGGCTGGGTCAGCTTGGCCTCGAGCAGATAGCTGAGGTCGGACCGATCGACCATGAAGACGTCGGGCACCTCACCGGCCTTCAGTGCCGCGAGGAGCGCATCCTCTGAACCGTAGGTCTCCAGTTCGACGTTCACCTCGTCGGTGCGCGCGTCGTAGTCCTCGATGACATCGCGGTAGGCATCGAGTTCACCGGGGGTGCCGAAGACGCCGACGGAGAGGTCGACGACGACCGTCGGGGTCGTGGTCGGGGTGGGTTCAGGTGTGACCGGGTCGGTATCGGTGCAGGCAGCGAGCCCGGCGATCAGGGACGTGCCCAGCATGAGGGCAGCCACCAGCGAGTTCCTCGCGTGCATCGCCCCCCCATTCTTCGACTGAAACGACGCTCAGATTACCCAGCGGTACGCCACCTGCCGCGCTCGGTCACCCAAAGGCGTGCCGCAGGCGGGCCTGCGCCACCACCTCATCGAAGATCGGCTTGGCCAAAGCGGCCCCTTCGCGGCGTACGGCGTCGTCGGCCAGAACCAGAAGTCGATCCAGGCGGACCTCGCTGGGGCGGCGTTCGTTGTCCCAGTCCCCGGAACCGACATCCATCCAGAACCGGCCCTCCGCGGCCTCCTGCTCGGCGTCGCGGTCGTGGTCCTGGCTGGTCAGCATCAGGGCCGCCCACCACAGTTTGCCGTCGATCTCGACGCGCCCGATCAACAGCACCGGCCGGTCCTTGCCCTGGGCGGGGTCCTCTTCATAGGGCACCCACGCCCAGACGACCTCGCCTGGGTCCGGCTCACCATCGAGTTCGGGTGCGTACTCGCTCACCGGTCCAACGTAGAGGACCCGGGGAGTTCGAGAGCATGCCGGACCGGGAGCGCCTCACGGCGCGTGGCCGCTCGAAGCGGCTAATTTTGGGACCCGGGGCTGCCGCGGCCCGGCATGCTCCAGGTGACATTGTAGCCAGCCGGCCAGGCACACAACCCCGGCTTCACACAGCACGGGGCCCGGTGCCTAGGACAGGCCGTGTGCGAGTTCCTGATGACCGGCGGCCTCGAGTTGTTCGGCCAGGAGGAGCATCCGCTTCACGTCCTCCTGGGTGGGGTCCGGCAGCGCGGCACGCCCGGTGGCAACCACACGCGCGAACGCGGCGGCCCTGAACAACACGTCGGCGAAGTCGCTTGAGGCGACCCCGCGGAGCACCTCGTCGACCATCGTCTTGAGTTCGTCGGGGCCCGGCGGCTCAGCGACGCCGGCGAGGACCTGAGCCACCGGGGCGTGCGCCACCCCTGCTTCGTAGGCCCGCGCCACTTCGGTCGGGCTGGCATAGACCCAGGACCGCACCAGGAACAACCGCCACAGGCAACCGGCCAGCGAATCGGCCGGCGAGCCTGCCCACACCTCGGCGATCGTCTCGATGCCTTCGGTCTCGGCGAGGTTGAGCACCCGCTCGGCGATCTCGGGATCCTCCGCGTCGTGGGCGCCCCGCACCAGGAGGGTGGCGGCACGGTCCGCGGCCTCGGTCAGCAGAGCCGGGTC
>JBFIDC010000122.1:0-9059 GCA_041581495.1 Nocardioides sp.
GGCCGCGGGTTCGTCGAGGTCAAACTCAAGGACGACGTGCGCAAGGTCGGGTTCCGAGTCCGGTTCGCCGCCGGCGTCCCCGCCGCCGGCTCCGGCCGCGCGGTGTTCGTGGCTCGCCAGGCGTCCTACACCGACGCCGTGGGAGGCGACAAGAAGCAACCGGTGTTCGGCTACCGGCTGGAGGCCTTCCCGACCGGGTGGATCCTCTCCGCCGCGGACGTCGACGGCGAGGAGGGCCAGCAACTCGCCGCGGGCAGCTACCCGGCCACCGACGGACCGGTGAGCTTCGAGGTGGTTCGTGACGGGCTGGACCTCTATGTGCTCGATCCGACCGGCACGGTGAGCGTGGCCGAGTTCCCCGGCATGGACGGGCCGATCGGGCTGTGGGCGTCGTGGGGACTGATCGAAGCGAACGCGCAGCAGAGCCCCGCGGTCATCGAGTCGGTGTGGGCCGGCTGAGCCTCGGTGGCCCATCGGTGCCTCGAGGATCCTTCGCTGGCGATCCGGCCAAGTAATCTGTCTCGGTGAGCATCTTCGAGATCCAGGGCGGCATCCAGCTGCTGATCTACTTCGTGCTGTTGGCCGTGAAGATCTATGCCTTCATCAGCGCGCTCACGTTCTCGGCGCCGAGCTATGAGGCGGCCGGCAAGCTCACCAAGCCCGCGTGGCTGCTCATCTTGGGCCTCGCGGTCGTGTTGCACCTGGTGGGCGGCGGGATCCTGCTGCTGAGCCTGATCTTCACCATCGCCGCGCTGGTCTATCTCGCGGACGTGCGTCCGGCGCTGGCGGGCCTCACCCGCCGGTGATCGGGCCCGGTGACGTAGCCCGGGTGAGTTAGGCACTCATCTGGGCGTCGTGTGCCATTTGCCTCGTGTCGCCGCGCTGGCAAGATGTGCTGCTTATGCTGATGACGTGTGCCAGCCGAGTCCGGCGGGTTTGAGACGAAATGCAAGCCTTCGGGCATGGGGGAACCACCACCGATGAATCTGCACTCCGAATCCCGACCTTGGGGCTCGTGGCACGTCCTCGAAGAGGGCGACGGCTACAAGGTGAAGCGGATCGTGGTCGATCCCCACGCTCGGTTGTCCTACCAATACCACCACCAGCGTGCCGAGCATTGGGTGGTCGTTGCGGGCAAGGCGACCTGCGTGGTCGATGGTGAGACCACGATCGTCGGCCCGGGTGAATGCGTCGACGTGGCGCTGGGCCAGGCCCACCGGATCTCCAACGACGAGGACGAGACGCTCGTCATCATCGAGGTCCAGCGCGGTGACTACACCGGCGAGGACGACATCGTTCGCCTCGAGGACGACTACGGCCGCAAGGATCAGCCGGCCGAGTAGCGGGCCAGATAGTCCCGCAGCGCGACCATCGCGTCCTGCGGCACGAAGCCGGTGGCCTCGATCTTGGTCAGGTCCATGGTGCTGCGCAGTGGTCGCGGGGCGAGGTCCTTGCCGGCGAAGTAGTCGGCGGTGCTCACCGGGGTGACGTCATCGGCCGAGCGGCCGGCGAGGGCGAACACCGCCTTGGCGATCTCGGCGAACGAGGTCGGGTCGCCGCCGTTGCTGAGGTTGTAGGTGCCGAAGTCCGCGCCGACGTCGAGCAGATGCCGGGTGGCGCGGGCGAGTTCGTCGGTGAAGGTGAGTCGGCCGACCTGGTCGTCGACGACCGAGGGACTGACGTCGGTGGCGGCGAGGTGCGCCATGGTGCGAACGAAGTTCTTGCCCTCACCGATCACCCACGAGGTCCGCAGCAGGTAGTGGCGTGGAGTGGTTGCGACCGCCACGTCGCCGGCGGCCTTGGTCTGGGCATAGACGCCGAGCGGCGAGAGTGGCTCGTCCTCGGTGTGCGGGTCCACGGTGCCGTCGAAGACGTACTCGCTGGAGAAGTGGACCAGGGTGAAGCCGTGCTCGGCACCGAGTCGGGCGAGGGTGGCGGGGGCGCCGGCGTTGGCGGCCCAGGCGATCCGGCGGCCCTCGGCGGTCTCGGCGCCGTCGACGTTGGTGTAGGCCGCTGCGTTGAGGACGACGCCGTACTCACCCCAGGGCCAGGCCGCGACCTGGTCCGGGTCGGTGATGTCGAGGGGTTGGGGTGCGGTCTCGACGACGCTCGCTGGCGCTCGCTGCTCGACCAGCGGTTCTGAGGTCTCGCCCAGCGCCGCTGGGAGGTCGACGAGGTCGGCGTGGGGGAACTCGGCCTGGAGGGCGCGGCCCAACTGGCCCAGGGCGCCGATGATCAGCGTCTTGCGCGGCTTCATCGGCTCGACCTCGCCGAGCATCGGGGTGGTTTGGTCCTTCTCCGAGATCTCGGCCTCGGCCAAGGGGATCGGCCACGGGATGGCGACGGTGGGATCGGCGAGGTTCAGGGCGGGGTAGGTCTGGCCCGGCCGCCAGTGGTCGTTGACCAGGTAGGAATAGACGGTGCCGTCCTCGAGCGCCTGGTAGGAGTTGCCGACGCCGCGCGGCACGAAGACGGCGGTGCTCGGGTCGAGGTCGATGTGGACGACCTGCCCGAAACTCTCGCCCTCGCGCATGTCGACCCAGGCGCCGAAGGCGCGCCCGCTCAGGATGCTGACGAACTTGTCCCACGGTTCGGTGTGCACCCCGCGGGTGGCGCCGCGATGGGCGTTGAACGACACGTTGTGCTGGACCGGCCCGAAGTCGGGCAGGCCGAGCGCGGTCATCTTTGCGCGCTGCCAGTTCTCCTTGAACCAGCCGCGGTTGTCTTCGTGGACCGGGAGTCGGACGACCAGGAGTCCAGGGATCCGCGTGGTCTCGACGCTCAGGTCAGACATCAGTCCCAGCCTCGACCTGCGAGGTCTCGACGACGCTCGCTAGCGCTCGCTGCTCGACCAACCCACATGTCATTGTCCCTTGGCGGCGTAGGTGGCCTCGGTGGCTTGCTTGTGGGGGCGCCACCAGTCCTCGTGGGCGAGGTACCACTCGATGGTGTCGGCGAGGCCGGCCTCGAAGTCGCCGAAGCGCGGTGCCCAACCGAGTTCGGCGCGCAGTTTGCCGGACTCGATCGCATAGCGGCGGTCGTGGCCGGCGCGATCGGTGACGAACTCGATGTCGTCGGGGCCGCGACCGAAGTACTTCAAGATGGCGGTGACGACCTCGAGGTTGTTCTTCTCGCCGTCGGCGCCGATCAGGTAGGTCTCACCGACCCGGCCGCGTTCGAGGATCGCCAGCACTGCGGCGGAGTGGTCGTCGGCGTGGATCCAGTCGCGGACGTTGAGGCCGTCGCCATAGACCTTGGGCAGCACCCCGTCGATCATGTTGGTGATCTGGCGGGGGATGAACTTCTCGATGTGCTGCCAGGGGCCGTAGTTGTTGGAGCAGTTCGACAGCGTCGCCTGCACTCCGAAACTGCGCACCCAGGCGCGCACCAGGTGGTCGGACCCCGCCTTCGAGGCGGAGTAGGGACTGCTGGGGTTGTAGGCGGTCTCTTCGGTGAACCGCTTGGGGTCATCGAGATCCAGGTCGCCATAGACCTCGTCGGTGCTGACGTGGTGGAAGCGGGTCCCGCTGCGGCGGACGGCCT
The DNA here is from genome assembly GCA_041581495.1 of Nocardioides sp. GTDB lineage: Bacteria > Actinomycetota > Actinomycetes > Propionibacteriales > Nocardioidaceae > Nocardioides. The sequence goes on from JBFIDC010000122.1 coordinate 3,544, forward strand.
CGAGCAGGGTGAAGGTGCCGAGGATGTTGGTCCGGATGAAGGGGCTCGGGTCATCGAGGCTGTTGTCGTTGTGTGACTCGGCGGCGAAGTGGACCACCGCGTCGTGCTCGGCGACCAGCGGGTCGACGGTCTCGGCGTCGGCGATGTCGCCCACCACCAGGCTCACGCGCTCGGCGGGCAGGCCCTCGAGCGACTCCCGGCTGGCGGCATAGGTCATCTTGTCGAGCACGGTGACCGTCGCGTCAGTGTGCGCCAACACGTGATGCACGAAGTTGGAGCCGATGAAGCCAGCGCCACCGGTGACGAGGAGGCGGTTGGCGAGTAAGCGGGTCACGGCCGATCAGTCTAGGGTTCGTGCGTGCGTGGAATCATCTTGGCCGGTGGCACCGGCTCGCGACTTCACCCGATCACGCTCGCGGTCAGCAAGCAGTTGATGCCTGTCTATGACAAGCCGATGATCTATTACCCGCTGACCACGCTGATGCTGGCGGGGATCAAGGAAGTCCTGATCATCACCACGCCGCACGAGTCCGGCCAGTTCCAGCGACTGCTCGGGGACGGCTCTCACTTCGGCATCTCGATCACCTATGCGGTCCAACCCCGGCCCGACGGTCTCGCGCAGGCCTTCGTCATCGGGGCCGAGCACGTGGGCGATCAGCCGGTGGGCCTGGTGCTCGGCGACAACATCTTCTATGGCGGCGGACTCGGCTCGCGGTTGCGGCGCTTCGCCGACATCGACGGGGCCGCGGTCTTCGGCTACCGGGTGGCGGACCCCACGGCGTACGGCGTCGTGGAGTTCGACGAGAACGGCGTCGCGCTCTCCTTGGAGGAGAAGCCGGCCAAGCCCAAGAGCAACTACGCGGTGCCGGGGCTGTATTTCTATTCCGCCGACGTCGTCGACGCCGCGGCCGCGTTGAAGCCCTCGGCGCGCGGCGAACTCGAGATCACCGACCTGAACCGCGCCTACCTCGAGCAGGGCCGCCTGCAGGTCGAGGTGCTGCCGCGCGGGTCCGCGTGGCTCGACACCGGCACCTTCGAGGACCTCGACGAGGCCGGCAACTTCGTGCGCGCCATCGAGCACCGGCAGGGGCTCAAGATCGGCTCGCCCGAAGAGGTGGCCTGGCGGATGGGTTTCATCGACGATGCCGGTCTCAGTGCTGCCGCTGAACCACTGATGAAGAGTGGCTACGGCGGCTACCTGCTCGGACTGCTCGACGACCCTCGCTAAGGGCTAGTAGGCGCCGCGGGAGCGCAGCACCGCGCCCAAGGTGCGGAACAGGATCGAGATGTCCTGCAGCATCGACCAGTTGTCGACGTAGTAGAGATCGAGGCGGATCGCCTCGTCGAAGCTCAGGTCGGCGCGTCCCGAGACCTGCCAGAGGCCAGTCATCCCGGGGCGAACGTGCAGGCGCCGGACCATGTCTTCGTCGTAGTCCCGCACCTCGGAGGGCAACGGCGGCCTGGGCCCGACCAGACTCATCTCGCCGCGCAGCACGTTGACCAGTTGGGGCAGTTCGTCGATCGAGAAGCGGCGCAGCAGGCGACCGGGGCGGGTGATGCGCGGGTCGTCCTTGAGTTTGAACAGGCCGTTCTCGTGCCCTGAGGATTCGTGCAGATCGGCGAGTCGCTCCTCGGCGTCCTGGCACATCGAACGCAACTTGAGGCAGTCGAAGGACTGCCCGTCTCGGCCGATGCGGCGTTGGCGGAACGTCACTGGTCCCCGGTCGTGCAGTTTGACCCAGAGCGCCGAGCCCGCCAACAGGGGTGCCCCGAGGATCAAGAAGATGAGGGACCCGAGCACGTCGAAGGACCGCTTGCCCAGGCGGGACGCGTCATGCCACGTCGGTGGGTCGATGTGCACCAGGGGCAGGCCGCCGATGGGGCGCAGGCGGATCCTGCCCCTGGAGATGTCGGTCAGGCTGGGGGCGACCACCACCTGGATGCTGTCGTGCTCGAGTTGCCAGGTCACCCGTCGCATCTGCTTGGCCGAGGTGTTCGTCCCGCCGGCGAAGAAGAGCACGTCAACGCCGTGCTCGACGGCCATGGCCACGTCGTCGACGTTGCCGATCACCGGCACGCCGGCCGGTGTCTCTTCGTCGAGGTGCGTCGGGGGAGTCAGCGCGCCGATCACGTGATAGCCCATCCAGGGTTGGCGGCTCAAGATGGCGGTGATCTCGTCGACGTGCGCCGGCGAACCGGCGATCAGGACGCGCTGCCTGAGGCCGCCGCGGCGGCGCGCGCTGTGGATCGCGCGGCGCAGCATGAGCCGCGCCAGGAGCAGAGTGGGCAGACCCAGGGCGAAGAGCAGGAAGTAGAAGCCTCGCGAGAGCGGGAACCGGGTCAGGTAGCAGCCGATCCCGAGCAGGCCCGCGGCATAGATCGTGGCCAGCAGCACCCGCTTGTATTCGTCGGTGCCGGCTCCGAAGACGTCGGCGCGGTATCCGCCGGTGAGATAGATCAGCAGCAACCAGCCGACTGCCGCCAGCGGCCCGACCACCACGAGGTTGGAGGCGAGGTCGCCGCCGTCGTCGGCGAACAGATGGGTGCTCTGCCGCCCGAGCACAGCCGCGAGCCCGGCGAGCAGGACCACCGCGGTGTCGATCGTCAGTGCGACCAGGGGGAGCGGGCCACCGATGCGCCCGAAGAGCCGCTGGTGGGGGGCGTCGAGCGTGCCGGCCTCCACGTCAGAGAGCGCAGTCATCGTCAGTCATGTCCCCGTCACGGTTTGGCGGTGATCTTCAGCAGGCTTGGTCTAGCCCACACAACCTACGCTCACGCCGTCGATCTGGAAACCATACGAACCGAGTGTGCAAGAAGCATTCGCGCCAGTGCCTGCGGTGACCTACCCTCGTGGGGTTGCCTCGGGGCACTCGCGCTCTTGCCCATCCCGTCGTTTCAACCTTTGGTGCTCTATGTCCTTGTGGTCCTCTCTGCCCAGCGCTCTTCGGCGGCGCACGGTGGCAGTGTTGGTGAGTGCGCTCGCCATCTCGGTCCCGAGCGTGGTGGTGACCTGGTCGAGCGCTGCCTCTGACTCAGAGGAGATCGCACCTGTCTCGGCCTCGGCGAAGCACTCCGGGCCGACCGTGGCCCGACGCGACGCGCAGGTCTCCCAGCGGGGGGCGAACACGTTGCTGGTCATCGGTGACTCGATCACCGGTCGCTTCAACGACAAGCGCGGTGCCAAGAACCAGGGGTTCTGGAGCATCCTGGCCGACAGCGTCGGCGCCAAGCCGAAGACGTATGCGCAAGGTGGCGCGGGGTTCGTCAACCCGGGACTGGTGCGCTGCAAGGGCTACAACTTCTCCCAGCAGGTGGCACGCCCCGCGGTCCGCGAGATGGTGATCGCCGCCGGCGCCCTGGTCATCGAAGGTGGTCGCAACGACACCCGGACCTGCGTCAAGGGCGGCTACGCCGAGGTCTCCAACGCCAAGTTGAAGCGCGCGGTCAACTCCTTCATGCGCCAGATCCGTGCCCTGCGCGGCCGTGATGACTGCACGATCGTGCTGCTGCCCTGGGGCCCGCGCGGCGAGGAGAACCGAGACCGGATCACCCCGATCATCCGCAAGGCCACGCGCAAGCAGGGCTTCACCTTCGTCAACACCATGGGTCTGATCACCAAGCAGCGGGCCCTGGCCGACAAGGTGCACCCCAACAGGGCCGGCAATGTGGCGCTGAGCAAGCGGATCCTGGCCAAGAGCTTCGCCCGCGCCTGCTTCTACTGACCACTCCTGCCGACCTGGCCGACCGGTCCGGTGGCCCCGCATCCGAGGTGGGAGCGGCGCGGATGGGTCCCGATCCAGCAATCTTGGTGGTCTGGACCGATGTGAGCAAAAACAATTCCGCCGTAACTTGTCAGTAGCCCACAACGTTTGAGTTATGTGGCTCTGGGGGGAGTCACACACCGGAATCGGTGCGAGTCGATTCCTACGGTCCGGGCTGGTGCGGGCGTCCGCGGAGGTCGCCCCCGGCCCGGACCGAGCTCGGTTTGCGCTCCTTTCCCCTCGGAGTTGCTGGCCGCGCGGGCCGCGCCGCCGCTTAGACTGCTGTGCAAATGAAGGTTCTTGTGACCGGCGGCGCCGGATATATCGGTTCGATCACTGCCCGAGCGTTGGAGCAGGCGGGGCACACGCCCGTCATCCTCGATTCGCTCCTCAACGGGCCGCGCGTCTTCGTGGGCGAGCGGATCTTCTATGAGGGCGACATCGCTGACCGAGCACTGCTCTCGCGGATCGTCGAGGAGCATCCCGATCTCGACGCCACGATCCACATGGCGGCCCGGATCGTGGTCCCCGAGTCGGTCGAGCAGCCCTATGAGTACTACCGCGACAACGTGGCCAAGTCGCTCGAACTGTTCGATCAACTCGTGGCGTTGGGCAAGCCCCGGGTGATCTTCTCCAGTTCCGCCTCGCTCTATGCCCCCAAGGAGGGGTTCGAGGTGGTCGAGAGCGACGTTCTCGATCCGTCCTCGCCGTACGCGCGGACCAAACGGATGATGGAACAGATCCTGATCGACATGGCGGCGGCCACCGACCTGCGCGCGATCATCCTGCGCTACTTCAACCCCATCGGCGCCGACCCCGACCTCACCGCTGGGATCTATGCCAAGGAGCCGACCCACGTCCTGGGCCAACTGGTCCTCGCCGCGCGGGGCCTGAAGGATTCGTTCACGATCACCGGCACCGACTGGGAGACCCGCGACGGCACCGGGATCCGCGACTACATCCACGTCTGGGACCTGGCGCGGGCTCACGTGAGCGCCGTGGAGAAGTTCAACGAGGTCCTGGCGAAGAGTCAGGAGCCCAGTGCCGTCATCAACCTCGGCACCGGCGACGGCGTCACCGTCCGTGAACTCGTCGCCGCCTTCGAAGCCGTGTTCGGCAAGGCCGTCCCGGTCAGCGAGGCGCCGCCGCGTCCCGGCGACGTCGCCGGCGCGTTCGCCAACGCCGACCGCGCCGCCGAACTGCTCGATTGGCGCACCGAACTGACGATCCAGGACGCCATCGCCTCGGCGTTGGCGTGGGGCGAGAAGCGCCAGGAGATCCTGGGGTACGAGTGAGTCGCCTCCGGTTGGTCCTGGTCACTGGTGTCTGGGTCGCGGTCCTCGCGGTCGTCCTCGCCGGGGTCGCTGTGCTGGCCGCGCCCGCCCAACCCGCAGTAGCCGCCGACCGGACCGCCTTGGCCCGCGACAAGTCCGGCCCGCTGGCGGGCCGGGTGATCGTGATCGATCCGGGTCACCAACTCGGCAACCACAACTTCCCGAAGCAGATCAACAAGCAGGTGCCCGCGGGCGGCTTCAAGAAGGCGTGCAACACGACCGGGACCGCCACCTCGCGGGGCTACGCCGAGGCCACGTTCGCCTGGCGGGTCTCGCTGCGCCTCAAGGCCAAGTTGAAGCGTCTGGGGGCCACGGTGAAGTTGACCCGCACCAGCAACCGTCAGGACCGGTGGGGTCCCTGCGTCGACCGCCGCGGTCGGGCGGGCAACAAGGTGAAGGCCGACCTGAAGTTCAGCGTCCA
>JBFIDC010000123.1:0-8946 GCA_041581495.1 Nocardioides sp.
ATCGGGGCGACCCCCTACCAGCCGGCGGCGGGGCAGCCCCAGGTCGCGATGTCTGGCCAGGCGGTGTCCCTGGCAGGCGGCAGTGCACCGCACAACAACATGCAGCCCTACCTCACCATGTCGTTCAACATCGCCCTCCAAGGCGTCTTCCCGCCGCGACCATGACGGGCACAGACGTCGTCGCGGTGACGCTGCGCCCGGCCACAAGTGAGGATCGCGAGTTCCTGCTCGCGGTCTATGCGTCCTCCCGCGCAAGCGAACTCGACCAGGTCGAGTGGGGGCCCGGGCAGCGCGAAGCCTTCGTCGAGATGCAGTTCGCGGCCCAGGACCAGGACTACCGACGGCGCAATCCGCACGGGTTCTTCGGCGTCATCCACGTCGAGGGCCAAGCGGCGGGCCGGCTCTATCTCGATCGCCGCCCGGGCGACCTGCGCATCGTCGACATCGCATTGCTGCCGGCCTACCGCAACCGCGGTATCGGCGCCAGCCTCATCCGTGGGCTGCAAGGTCTCGCCGCCGAGGAGGGCCGCGGAGTCAGCGTTCACGTGGAGGTCAACAACCGGGCCGCGCGACTCTATGAGCGGTTGGGGTTCGTGCGCGCCGAGGATCTCGGGGTCTATCGCCGGATGGAGTGGACGCCGTGATCCGGCTAGGCGAAGGCCGCCTCGTACGTCGTCGAGTCGCTGTCTTGCGCCACCGGCACCAAGAACAGCATGAGGGGGCCGATCTCGGCGTGCTCCAGGGTGTAGGTCGCCTGGGGGAGCGCGGGCTCGAGGGGACCGCGGAACTCGAGGGAGAACTGCGTTCGCTCCTGACCCTCCGGCCCGGTGCCTCCGGGTTCGGCGCTGCGGCGCACCTGCGCGAGCGTCACCGAGAGCACGTCCGTCTCGGTTCGGCGCAGCTCGAAGCGCTCGCCCTCGCGGCCTGCGAAGAGGTCCGCGGTGAGCCATTGTCCATCCATCCCACGAGCCTAGAGCGCCTCTGGAGGCACCGATGACCACCTTGACGACGCGTCGCAGTCTCTTGCGAGCCACCGCCGCGGGCATTGCCCTGAGTCCCCTGCTGGTCGAAGGGGAGGCGTTCGCGGCTTCCTCCGTCCGGCGCAACCTCTACACGCGCAAGCGGTTTGCAGTCCTTCGCCACCGGGCGTTCCGCCTCGAGGCCGACGGACGCCGGTGGTCGGTGCGGCTCTCAAAGGTCGGCAATCTGCCCAACTGTGCCCGGAAGGCCGAACACGCCTTCAGCCTGACCTTCAGGGCGGGTCGCTCCGGTCCACCGCAGGGCAGTTATGTGCTGAGCCGACGCGGGTTCGCCCCCACCACCTTGTTCGTGGTGCCCAGCGACCGGGGACGACGCACCTATGAGGCTGTGATCTTCCGCAAGCCCTGAGCCGGACGAGGCCAAGAACCGCGGCACTGGATCCGGAGCACTGATCTAGGGTCGCGGTCATGAGCGATGACATCCGCGCCGCGGTGCGCGAACTGATGCCTGCCCTGCGCAGCGACCTCGAAGACCTGGTGCGCATCGAGTCGGTCAGCGCGGACCCCGCCCGCGTCGCAGAGGTCTGGCGCAGTGCTGACGCCGTGGCCGACCTCTTCCGAGCCGAGGGCTTCGAGACCATCGACATCGTCAGCGCCGAGGGCGGGGCACCGGCCGTCATCGGCCACAAGCCCGGACCCGAGGGCGCGCCCACGGTGCTGCTCTATGCCCACCATGACGTGCAACCCGAGAACGACCACGCCGACTGGGACAGCCCGCCCTTCGAGCCCACCGAGCGGGGTGAGCGCCTCTATGCCCGGGGTGCCGCCGACGACAAGGCCGGGATCGTCGCGCACCTCGCCGCGCTGCGCATCTTCGGAGACGACCTGCCCGTCGGGGTGAAGATCTTCATCGAGGGCGAGGAGGAGGTCGGCTCGGACTCGCTGCCGGCCCTGCTCCGCGAGCACAAGGAGGCGTTGAGATCGGACGTCATCGTGATCGCCGACTCCGGCAACTGGGACATCGGCGAGCCGGCCCTCACCACGACCCTGCGCGGGCTGGTGCGGATGTACGTCGAGGTGCGCACCCTGGACCACGCCGTGCACTCGGGCATGTGGGGCGGCGTCGTGCCCGACGCTCTGATGGCGATGAGTCGCCTCCTGGCCACCCTCCACGACGACGTCGGCAACGTGGCTGTCGAAGGCCTCTATGCCGGTCCCGCCGCGGACGTGGACTACCCCGAGAGTCGCGCCCGTGCCGAGTCGGGGCTGGCCAGCGGCGTCGAGTGGATCGGCGACGGCTCGATGGTCGAGCGGCTGTGGACCAAGCCGTCGCTGAGCATCATCGGCCTGGACGCACCGGCGGCCGAGGGAGCCAGCAACACCTTGGTGCCGCGGGCTCGGGCCTATCTCTCGCTGCGGATCGCCCCCGGGGACACCAGCACCAACGCGGCCGAGCGCCTGCGCGAGCACCTCGAGCGGCACGCACCCTGGGGCGCCCAGGTCACCTGCACCGTCAACGACACCGGCGAACCCACCGCGATCGACGCGACCGGACCCGCCTACGACGCGGCACGAGCCGCCTTCGCCGAGGCCTGGGACGGCACCGAGCCAGTCGACATGGGCGTGGGCGGTTCGATCCCGTTCATCGCCGAGTTCCTCGAGGCCTTCCCGGCGGCGAGCGTCCTGGTCACCGGCGTCGAGGACCCGGACACCCGGGCACACGGCGCCAACGAGGGCCTGCACCTCGCCGAGTTCGAGCGGGTCGTGGTCGCCGAGGCACTCCTGTTGCGCAAGTTGGGGGCCGGCGCCGCGCGCTGATGCGGCAGGTGCCCGCTGTGCGCCGTAGACTGCGTGCTGTGTGCGGAGTCTTCGGTGTATGGGCGCCGGGCGAAGATGTCGCCAAGTTGGCCTACTTCGGGCTCTACGCCCTCCAGCATCGAGGCCAGGAGTCCGCTGGCATCGCGGTCAGCAACGGCCGTCAGATCCTGGTCTACAAAGACATGGGGCTGGTGTCCCAGGCCTTCGACGAGACCACCCTCGACTCGCTCCAGGGGCATCTGGCGATCGGCCACGCGCGCTACTCGACCACCGGGGCCAGCACCTGGCACAACGCGCAGCCGACGTTCCGCCCGACCGCTGACGGTTCGATCGCGTTGGGCCACAACGGCAACCTGATCAACACCCACGAACTCGCCGAACTGGTCGAGGCCCTCCCTGGGCCCGAGGGCGAACTCGACGTCCACTCGCGTCAACTCGAGACCTCCACCAACGACACCAGCCTGGTCACCGCGCTGCTCGCGCACCACCCCGACACTTCACTCGAGCAGCGAGCCCTCGACGTGCTCCCCCTGCTCAAGGGCGCGTTCTCGTTCGTCTGGATGAACGAGGACACGCTCTATGCGGCCCGTGACCCCGAGGGGATCCGTCCGCTCGTGCTGGGTCGGCTGCCGCGCGGGTGGGTCGTCGCCTCCGAGGACGCCGCACTGGCGACGGTGGGCGCCAGCGTGGTGCGCGAGATCGAGCCCGGCGAGATGATCGCCATCGACGAGCAGGGACTGCGCACCTACAAGTTCGCCGAGCCGCGCCGCAAGGGCTGCGTCTTCGAGTACGTCTATCTGGCTCGCCCCGACGCCACGATCAACGGCCAGTCGGTCCACGCCGCGCGTGTCGAGATGGGTCGCGAACTCGCCCGCCAGTTCCCGGTCGAGGCCGATCTCGTGATGCCGGTCCCCGAGTCCGGCAACCCGGCGGCAGCCGGGTACGCCGAGGAGAGCGGGATCCCGTTCGGGCAGGGCTTCGTCAAGAACGCCTACGTCGGCCGGACCTTCATCCAACCCAGCCAGACCCTGCGTCAGCTCGGCATCCGGCTGAAGCTCAACGCTCTCGAGCACATGGTGCGCGGCAAGCGACTCGTCGTGGTCGACGACTCGATCGTGCGCGGCAACACCCAGCGCGCCCAGGTGGCGATGCTGCGTGAGGCAGGCGCCAAAGAGGTGCACGTGCGCATCTCCTCACCGCCGGTGCAGTGGCCCTGCTTCTATGGCATCGACTTCGCCACCCGCGCCGAGTTGATCGCCAACGGGCTCGACGTCGAGGGCATCCGCAACGCCGTCGGCGCGGACAGCCTCGGCTACATCTCCCTCGAGGGGATGGTCGAAGCCACGGGCCAACCCGCATCGACCCTCTGCTCCGCCTGTTTCACCGGCGACTACCCCATCGCGTTGCCCGACGAGAGCTTGCTCGGCAAGCACCTGCTGGAGGCCTCGTTGGCCTCCCCGGGCATGGGTCGTGCGCTGCCGGTCCTCAACAACCCCTAGCACCATTCCATCTGAGTCAGGAGTGACGTGACCGACGCCTACGCCCAGGCGGGCGTCTCCATCGAGGCCGCGGACCGGGCTGTCGACCTGATGAAGGTCTGGGTCGAGAAGGCCCGCCGCCCGGAGATGATCGGTGGCATCGGTGGATTCGCCGGGCTCTTCGACGCCTCCGCCCTCACCGCCTACACCCGCCCGTTGCTGGCGACCTCCACCGACGGCGTCGGCACCAAGGTCGCGATCGCGCAGGCCATGGATGTCCACGACACGATCGGCTTCGACCTGGTCGGCATGGTCGTCGACGACCTCGTGGTCTGTGGAGCCGAGCCCCTGTTCATGACCGACTACATCGCCTGTGGGCGAGTGGTGCCGGAGCGGATCGCGGCCATCGTCAAGGGGATCGCCGAGGCCTGCGTCGAGGCCGGCTGTGCCCTGGTCGGCGGCGAGACGGCCGAGCATCCCGGGCTTCTGGGACCCGACGAGTACGACGTGGCGGGCGCGACCACCGGCGTTGTGGAGGCCGACGACCTGCTCGGCCCCGCACGGGTGCGTCCCGGCGACGCCGTCTTGGCGATGGCGGCCTCTGGGCTCCACTCCAACGGCTACTCGCTGGTGCGCCACGTGATCGCCAAGCTCGGTTGGCAACTCGACCGCGAGGTCCCCGAGTTGGGCAGGACCCTGGGCGAGGAACTCCTCGAGCCCACCCGCATCTATGCCAAGGCGTGCCTGGCCCTGGCCCGCGCCGGCGGCATCCACGCGATGGCTCACGTGACCGGTGGCGGGCTGGCCGCCAACCTGGCCAGGGTGATGCCCGAGGAGCTCAGCGCGACCCTCGAGCGAGGCACCTGGACCCCGCAGCCGATCTTCGACGTCATCCGCCGCGCCGGCGAGGTCCCGCAGCCCGACCTCGAGGCCACCTTGAACTGCGGTGTCGGCATGGTCGCGATGCTCGCTCCCTCGAGCATCGACGCGGCCATCAGCCTGCTGGACGAGTACGGCATCCACGCCTGGGTCGTGGGTGAGGTCAGTGCCGCGAATGACCCCTCGACGGGTGGTTCTGTGCGCCTGGTGGGGCAGCATCCAGGCTGGTCCTGAGCCGACCCGCCGAAATCACATGCGGACAGGTGTGCGGGAACAGCCACCCAGCAGGTAGCGTTGCACCTACGAGAAATCATTGAGACAGCCCGGGAGCCTGAGTTGCCCCGGCCGAGTGTGCGAGGGGGCTGGACCCTATGGGGCGCGGCCGAGCAAAAGCCAAGCAGACGAAGGTCGCTCGCGACCTGAAGTACCGCACTCACGAAACGGACTTCGGTGCGTTGGCTAGTGAGCTCCACAAGGAGAGCAATTCTCCGGAGGATCAGGTTGATCCTGAGGTGCTTGAGAAGTGGGCGGACTACACCGGTCCGTCTCGCGACTGACCCGACCAACGCTCAACGAGCGCGGTTCTGAGCCGGGCGCCTAGCCCACCCAGATCCCGCGCAGCCGTCCGACGTCGCGCATCCGACGTTCGGCGATCCGGTCTGCCGCGATGGCGGGCGGCACCGCCTCCGACGCGGCGACCTCGAAGACCGAGTAGGTCGTGTCGTAGATGCCGCGTGCTCGCTGCTGGGCGCGCTCGAAACTGAAACCCGCCGGGTCGAGTTCATCGGCGACCTGGATGAGACCCCCCGAGTTCACGCAGTAGTCCGGGGCGTAGAGGATGCCGCGTTCGGCGAGCATCTTTTCGACCCCGGGGTGCGCGAGCTGGTTGTTGGCGGCACCGCACACGATCGTGGCCGAGAGGGTTTCGACCACCTCGTCGGTCAGGGCCCCACCAAGTGCGCAGGGCGCATAGACGTCGAGTTCTTCTGCCAGCAGCGCGTCGGTCGAGTCGACGACCCGCACCGCCGGGTGCTCCTCGCGGACGCGATCGAGGGCCGCCTGCGACACGTCGGTGACGACCACCTGTGCGTCCTCCTCGATCAGGTGGGTGACCAGGTGGTGCCCGACCTTGCCGACTCCGGCCACACCGACGGTCTTGCCTGCCAACGACGGCGAGCCGGACTGGAATGCCGCCGCGGCGCGGAGGCCCTGCCACACGCCGTAGGCCGTGAGTACCGAACTGTCTCCCGCGCCTCCGTGCGCCACGGTGCGGCCCGTGACGAACTCACACTCCCGGGCGATGTGGTCCATGTCGGCGGAGAACGTCCCGACGTCGCAGGCCGTGTAGTAGCGCCCGCCCAACGACTGCACGAAGCGGCCGTAGGCTCGCAGCAGGGCTTCGGACTTCAGGGTCGACGGATCACCGAGGATCACGGCCTTGCCCCCGCCCAGGTCGAGGCCGGCCAAGGCGGCCTTGTAGGACATCCCGCGCGAGAGGTCGAGCACGTCGGAGAGTGCTGCCGCCGTGGAGGCGTACGGATAGAAGCGGGTGCCGCCGAGGGCGGGACCCAGAGCCGTCGAATGGATCGCGATGATCGCCCGGAGGCCGGTGGCCTCGTCGAGGTTGAAGACGACCTGCTCGTGCTCGGCACCGGACTCGAAGACATCGAGGCTGTGCAGCGACTGGTCGGTGGGAGGGTGCGGCTCACGCGTGGTCATGATGGACCGTCTTTCGTTGGGTGCCACGGGGGTGGTGTGGCGGCTGTTGGGCCCGCATGGGTGGCGCGGGGCACTCCCAGGATAGGCGTTCTCACGCCGGATGCGAGCGGTTGTGCCTACTCGCGCAGCAGCGAGATGGCGACCCGGGTCTGGTCCTCGCAGGGCGCGGCGCTCAACTCGACGCCCAGCAGGTCGCCGGCCTGGTTGGTCGCCAGGATCTCGGCCTCGAATCCCTCGTCGTCGAAGGACAAGAACTCCCAGCCTCCCTCGCGGATGGCGCCCTGAACCACCTCGATGACCTCGGCGACCGGACGATCCGCGAGGCCGCTCGCGTTGATGCTGTCCGGCTCGATGATCACCTCGTTCGCGACGACGAGGTCGCCGAGGTCGAGCACCTCGAGGACTTCGGGAGGCAGGGGGTCGCCGACCAGCGGTGCGCAGGTGGCGCTGCTCGCAGCCTCCCCGCTGGGCTCGGCGGCATCCTCGCCCACCCCGCATCCGGCCAGGCTGATCGACAGGCTGATCGACAGGACCACGAACAGGGCAGCCAGCGGGGCGGTCGACCGGGCGTTCGGCGCCGTGCGCGTGGGGCCTGCCGGTGCCGCATGGGCGCACCTGCGCGGCCGGTCGGTCACCTTGCGAGACTAGTGCCATGAAGTCGGGGTCGAGCCGAGAAGGTCGCGTGCTGCGCACCATCCCGGCCGTGGTCCTGGCGACGGTCTTCGCCGCGCCCCTGGTCCTGCTGGTGCTGGGTTCCTTCGCCCGCGCCGGGAAGCCACCGCCGGACGGGTTGCTCGACCTTCGTCCGGACGGGTTGAACCTGGCCAACTACGAACTGGCCCTCGACCTGTTCCCGCTTGGCCGCCAGATCCTCAACTCCCTGCTTGTCATCGCCGTCGCCGTCCCCGTGACAGTCGCCGTGGCCTCCGGTGCCGGCTTCGCCCTGATCGTGGCGGGCGGGCGACTTCGCGCCTGGCTGGTGGGCATCACGCTCGCCCTTGCACTGTTGCCGCCGATGCTGCTGTGGGCACCGCGAGTTGTGATGCTCCGCGTGGTGGGTCTGGGCGGTGAGACCCTTGCCGTCGCGATCACGGCCTTCGCGGCGACCAGTCCCTTGTTCGTGCTGCTGTTCGCCTTGGCGTTCCGGAGAATCCCACCCGCCACCCTCGAGGCGGCGCGCTGCGAGGGACTCAGTTCGGGGCAGGTCTTCTGGCGTGCCGCGCTGCCTCAGGTTCCGGGCACCACCTTCGCCGTGGCGCTGCTGGCTCTGGTTGCGCATTGGGGCAACACGCTCGAGCCGACCCTGATGCTGACCCGACCCGAGACGCAGACCGCCGCGATCGGGATCCGCGCTCTCAGCACCCTCGAACCGACTCTGTATCCGATCTTCCTCGCCGCCAGTGTGATGGTGACCCTGCCGCCGATCCTTGCCTTCCTCCTCGCCCAGCGCGGTCTGTTCGCCCCGCTGATCCCCAGTCGACAGGTGACCTCTCGATGAGTTTGCGTCCGTCCTCCTTCTCCATGCTGGCCGTCCGCGGTGCGCTCGCCTGCTCGCTGTTGGTCGCAGCCACGGCGCTGGCGGCCTGCGGTTCCGGGGACGACGACGGGGGACCCGGCGAGCCACTGGTCGCCCAGGTCTCCGGCGAGCCCGAAGAGACAGCGATCTATGAGGCGATCGCGGCCGCCTACAACGCCCAGGAGCCAGATCGGGCCGTCGAGATCGTGGCCGTGGCCCGCAAGGACGACCACCTCGCCCTCCTCCAGACCTCGTTCGCGGCCGGACAGGCTCCAGAGGTGTACCTCATCAACTACCGCGAGTACGCCTCGTTCGTCGAACGCGGAGCGGTGGCGCCGGTCGGCGACCTGCTGGCCGAGCGCGGGGTTGATCTGGCCGACTACTACCCCGCCCCCGTGGAGGCCTTCACCCGCGACGGGGAACTGCAGTGCATGCCCCAGAACGCCTCGTCGCTGGTGGTCTATGTCAACACGGCCCTGTTCGCGCAGCGAGGCGTCGAACTGCCCTTCGCCGGGTGGACCTTCGAGGAGTTCCGCGCCGCAGCCCAGCGGCTCAC
>JBFIDC010000124.1:0-8900 GCA_041581495.1 Nocardioides sp.
CGGTTTCCCCGGTCAGCCGGGGAAACTGGTGCTTGTCAGGGGTTGTAACACCTGACAAGCACCAGAAACGCCCGGCCAGTACGCCGCTGGGCCTCTCGGGCCCGCCCCTGGCCGGCAGCAGCCCACGGCCAGCATCAGCCCATTGCCAGCATCAGTGCGTGGCTGCATCAGCCCATGGCCAGCATCAGTGCGATGCCGAGCATGGTGATGCCGATCAGCACGTCGAGCACCTGCCAGGCCCGCGGGAGCGCGAGCAGCGGCGACAGGCGCCGGGCGCCCACGCCCAAGGTGGTGAACCAGAGGACCGAGGCGGCCCCGGCCCCCGCCCCGAACCACCACCGGCCCTCGGACCCGTGGGTGTTGGCGATCGAGCCGAGCAGCAGCACCGTGTCGAGATAGACGTGCGGGTTGAGCCAGGTGAGGGCTGTGGCCGTGAGGACCGCCGTACGTCGGGAGGTGACCGTACGCGCCTGCGCCTCCAGGCCGCCGGCGCGGCGGGCCGCCAACAGCAAGCGCACGCCGTAGCCGGTGAGGAACGCGACCCCGAGCCACCGCACGACGTCGATCGCCGACGGGGCCTGCTCCACGATCGTGCCGATCCCGGCGACTCCGGCCACGATCAGTGCCAGGTCGGAGATCGCGCAGACCGCCACCACCGGCGCGACGTGCTCGCGCGCCAGGCCCTGCCGCAGCACGTAGGCGTTCTGAGCGCCGATCGCGATGATGAGGGTCAGCCCGGTGATCAGGCCGGTGACAGTCGTTGCGAGCACGGGATCACCGTAGGGGTCGCGGTCCCCCCGAAATCGCGATAGTCCCTGACCTTCGGGACCTCGACGTGCTGAGGTCTCGTTCCGAAGGTCAGGGACTATCCCCGAACTGTGCTGGGACTAGATCAGAAGGCGTCCTCGGAGAGGTCCATCAGCGCGAGGTCGGTGGCCTCGGCGATGGCGCGCTCCGCGGTGATCTTGGGCAGGTTGTAGTGCGCGAAGAACTGCGCAGCGGCGACCTTGCCCTCATAGAACGCCTTGTCCTTGCCGGGCTCTCCGGCCAACTTCTCGAGGGCGACCTCGGCCTGGCGAAGCAGCAGCCAGGCGCACACCACGTCGCCGAGAACCATCAGCACCCGGGTGGTGTTGAGGCCGACCTTGTAGATGTTGCGGATCTCGTCCTGCGCCGACATTAGGTCGTTGATCATGTGACCGACGATGGCGTTGGCGTCCTCGAGCGCGGTGGCGAGCAGTTCACGCTCGACCTTGAGTCGGCCGTTGCCGGCCTCGCCGGCGATGAACGACTCGATCTCCTTGGCCAGGTGCCCGAGGGCCTTGCCCTGGTCCTTGACGATCTTGCGGAAGAAGAAGTCCTGGCCCTGGATCGCCGTGGTGCCCTCATAGAGGGTGTCGATCTTGGCGTCGCGGACGTACTGCTCGATCGGGTACTCCTGCAAGAAGCCGGAGCCCCCGAAGGTCTGCAGCGACTCGGTGCCCAGCAGCACCCACGAACGCTCGGAGCCGTAGCCCTTGACGATCGGGAGCAGCAGGTCGTTGACGGCGACCGCGAGCTTGGCCTCGTCGGTCTCGGTCGACTCCTCGTGCTCGGCGATCTGGACCTTGTCCTGCCACGACGCGGTGTAGAGCACCAGGGCACGCATGGCCTCGGCGAAGGACTTCTGCACCATCAGCGAACGGCGCACGTCGGGGTGGTGGGTGATCGTGACGCGCGGAGCGGTCTTGTCACCCGACTGGGTCAGGTCAGCGCCCTGGACACGCGTCTTCGCGTACTCCAGTGCGTTGAGGTAGCCGGTCGAGAGCGTCGCGATGGCCTTGGAGCCGACCATCATCCGGGCGTTCTCGATGACCTGGAACATCTGGGCGATGCCGTCGTGGACCTCGCCGACCAGCCAGCCCTGGGCCGCCTCGCCGCCGCCGACGTTCGGGTCGCCGAATGTGACCTCGCAGGTGTTGGAGACCTTGATGCCCATCTTGTGCTCGACGTTGGTGACGTAGACGCCGTTGCGCTCACCGGTGAGCTCGCCGCTCTCGTGGTCGAAGTGGTACTTCGGCACGATGAACATCGACAGGCCCTTGGTGCCCGGACCACCGACGCCCTCGACGCCGGCCGGGCGGGCCAGGACCAGGTGCAGGATGTTCTCCTGCAGGTCGCTCTCACCTGAGGTGATGAAGCGCTTGACGCCCTCGATGTTCCACGAGCCGTCCTCGTTCGGGGTGGCCTTGGCGCGGCCGGCGCCGACATCGGAGCCGGCATCCGGCTCGGTCAGCACCATCGTGCAGCCCCACTCGCGCTCGACCATGAGTTGGGCGATGCGCTTGTCGCGGTCGTTGCCGTTGCGGTGGATCACGCCGGCGAACGGCGGGCCGGCGGCGTACATCCAGATGGGGGCGTTGGAGCCGAGCACCATCTCGCCGACCGCCCACACCAGGCTGGAGGGGGCGGGGGTGCCGCCGAGCTCCTCCTTGATCTGGAGGCGCCAGTACTCGGCCTCCATCCAGGCGCGGTAGCTCTTCTTGAACGACTCGGGCAGCGGCGCCTCGCCGGTCGCGGGGTCGAAGACCGGCGGGTTGCGGTCGCTGTCGGCGTAGGACTCCGCGAGCTCCTCGCGGGAGAGCCGGTCGACCTCGGCGAGGATCTCGCGCGCGGTCTCGGCGTCGATGTCGGAGAACGGACCGGTGCCGAGCACCTGGTCACGGCCGAGCACCTCGAACAGGTTGAACTCGATGTCGCGCAGGTTGGTTCTGTAGTGGCTCACTGGTGCCCCTCCATGGGTCCGTAAGAGTCAGTTCGTTCGGTGTTACTCACGAGTCTACCGGTGAGTAACTTCAAGAGTAGATCGACGTCGTCGACCACGCAAGGGAACGCCGAGATCGGTGACCAAGGTCTCGACTGCCCGGTGAGGTCTGAGAGACTCGCACCGTGCGGGTCTCAGCGAAGTCGGACTACGCCCTCCGGGCGCTCATCGAGATCGCTGCCCGCGCCGATGGCCGACCGGTCAGCGCCGAGGAGGTCGGGCGACTCCAGGAGATCCCGCACGGGTTCTTGCAGGGCATCCTGGCCGACCTGCGCCGCGCCGACATCCTTCGCTCCCAGCGCGGCCAATCCGGTGGTTGGCGGATGGCCAAGGCGGCCGAGGACGTCTCGGTGGCCGATGTGATCCGTGCCGTCGACGGGCCCCTCGTCTCGGTCTATGGCCTGCGGCCCGAGGCCGTCTCCTACAACGAGAACGCCGCCCTGCTCCAGCACGTCTGGATCGCCGCCCGGCATTCGCTGCGCGATGTGTTCGAGCAGGTCTCGATCCAGCAGTTGGCCGAGGGCAAACTGCCGCGCACGATCACGGCGCGGACCGCCGACGAAGAGGCCTGGCAGTCGCACTAGTTGTGCGGGCGCGCGCGGGGGCGGAGTCCCCGGGGCCCCGGTGACTCCGGCACTTCCCGGCCGAGATCTCGCCCAGGAAGCGACCGACTCGCCCGGGAGGAAGGGGGCGGGCGCCGGGCCCACGGGTTCGCGTGGATTGCCTACCCCTCCAGGGCGGGGACCTTGAGTTGCCCGCAGCACTAGAACACGTTCCATTTCTGGCCGGGTTTGGTCGTACGATGCCTGCATGATCACCTCGGACGACATCATCTGGAACGCCTCTTTGGAGGAGCACCCGGCGCGCTCGGCGGCCCAACGCTCGTTCTCGGCGGTGGCCAAGGGCGACCTGGACGAGTGGCTGACGGTCTATGCCGAGGACGCGGTCATCGAGGACCCGGTCGGCCCCTCCATGTTCGACCCCGAGGGCAAGGGCCACCACGGGCACGAGGGCATCAGGGCGTTCTGGAAATTGGCCATCGAGCCCATCGAGACCTTCCAGTTCACGATCAACGAGTCCTTCGCCAACGGCAACGCCACCGCCAGCCTGGGCAAGATCAAGACGACCTTCCCGGACGGGAGTTTCACGGTGACCGACCTGATCACCGTGCACGTTGTCAACGACGAGGGCCGCGTCGTCTCGATGAAGGCCTACTGGGAGGCCGAGCGCACGATGGCGACCTTCACCCCTGCGCCCTGACGCGGGGGAGTCCCTTCCACCACCGGGGGTCGGCCGCCAGCTGATCCGCCTCGAAGCCGGCGCCACCGACCTCGCGAGACTCGGCGACGAGGGTGGCCCAGAACTCTTCGCGCTCGGATCGCGATTGCTCATAGTGCCGGCCCAGCCGTTCGGCCAGGTCCCGGCTGCCGCGGCGCGCCCCTAGGTCGTCATCGCGCTCGCACCAACGCTCGAAGCCGAGATGCTTGTAGTGCATCAGCATCACCTCGTCGCGGGCCGGCAGGCGCAGATCGCCGGTGGGTTCGGCGACGTGGCGGCCGTGCTTCACCCGGGTCTCTTGCACCGCCGCGGGGTCGAAGATCCCGAGTTTGTTGAACGGCGCGCGCGGGCGCCCACGACGTACGACGTCGACCAACTGCCCCGCGTCGGGCGGCATGGAGTCGGCGACCATCCCGAAACCGATCCCGGGGATGATGTTCACCCCCAGGGACCGTTGCTGCGCGAGGTAGCCGGCCATCGGCTGCTGCGGGTGGTGGAAGAACTCGTCGATGTCGGCGAGCACCACCCAGTCGGCGCTGCCGCGGCTCTCCTGCCACGCGGTGTTGTTGAGTTGCGTGTGGGCGTGGACGAACGAGTCGTCGTGGCGTGGGAACTCGCGCACCTCGACCTTGGGATGTGCCGAGAGGATCTCGATCGTCCCGTCGTCCGAACCGTCGTCGAAGATCACGTAGCGGTCGACCCAGGGGTCGTAGTGCCGGAAGAAGAAGCCGAGCATCTCGGCCTCGTTCCAACAGACCGAATAGAGGTGGACACCGCCCATCTCAGGCCCCGGTGTTCGCGACGATCCAGTCGACGAACGGGCGGAGTTTCCGCCAGTCCTCCCTGACCTGGTCCAAGAGCCCCGGGGTGGAGATCTCGGGTCCGAAGCCGAGGTCGCGCCCCAGGGTCAGCGACTTGTGACGCAGCAGGTCGATGCGCGGGTGGTCCGCGTCGTAGCCGCGGGGGGAGGTCTTGAGCGTGTCGCCGCCCCGCGTGAAACCGGCCTTCTCGAGCTTGGTGATGATCCGCGCCAGCTTCGTGCCGGTCGCCTCGTCCACGATCGCGTCGCGGAAGGCGGCCAGGCGTGCGGCGTCGGCGTCATAGAAGCCGGCGCCGGTGAGGACGCCGCCTGCGCCGAGTTGGAGATAGAAGCCGGTGGCCGGCGCAGTCTGGATGAAGGCGCCCTGAGCGGTTTTATAAGGAGTCTTGTCCTTGCTGAACCGGACGTCGCGGTAGGGCCTGAAGATCTTGACGCTCTTGTGATCGGGCGCGAACTCCGGTGCGAGGCTCTCCATCAACGCCGTCATCGGCGCCTTGACCGCGGCGTCGTAGACGGGCTTGTTCGCTTCCCAGAACGACTTGGTGTTGTCGGCCTCGAGGTCGTCATAGAAGTCGAGGGCAGCCACGGGGAAGCCCGTGAAGGCGCTGGGTCCGGTGCTTTTGGCCATGGAGCGGATGACGAGATTCGAACTCGCGACATCGACCTTGGGAAGGTCGCGCTCTACCAACTGAGCTACATCCGCACGCGGCACAAGCGTTGACCTGGACCGGCGGGGGTGATGCTATCTCAGCCCGCCCAGACCCGGCCCAGGTAGGTTGTCGCCGTGCTGCTGTCAGACCGCGACATCATGACCGAGATCGACAACGGCCGGGTGGCCATGGAGCCCTGGGACCCGGCGATGCTCCAACCGAGTTCGATCGACGTCAGGTTGGACCGCTTCTTCCGCGTCTTCGAGAACCACCGCTACCCGCACATCGACCCGGCGGCCGACCAGTCCGACCTGACCCGTGAGGTGGAGCCGGAGGGCGATGAGCCGTTCATCCTGCACCCCGGCGAGTTCGTCCTGGGGTCGACGTACGAGGTGGTGACGCTGCCCGACGACATCGCTGCTCGGGTCGAGGGCAAGTCGTCGCTGGGGCGGCTCGGTCTGCTGACGCACGCGACCGCGGGCTTCGTGGACCCCGGCTTCTCGGGCCACGTGACGCTCGAACTCGCGAACGTCGCGACCCTGCCGATCAAGCTCTACCCCGGCATGAAGATCGGGCAGTTCTGCTTCTTCAGGCTCTCCTCGCCCTCGGAGCATCCCTACGGATCCCAGAAGTACGGCTCCCGCTACCAGGGGCAGCGCGGCCCGACCCCGTCGCGGTCGTTCCAGAACTTCCATCGCACCGAGATCTAGCAGCGAGGACGGCGGCTAACCCGTCGTCACCAGTCGTCACTAGTTGTCGAGGCGGTCGGCGAAGCGTCGGAGCTGACCGGCCAGGCGATGCCGCCGCCGGGGCTGGGGCACCCGTGGCTGGGCCGCTCGGGCGAGCCGCTCCTGGATCACCAAGCGGGCTTGGGTATCGATGTGGGGGTCGTGCATGGGACTGCTCCTTTCAGATCTGGGTGAGGACGATGTCGCCGGTGACGGTGGTGGCGCGGAGTTCGACGTAGGGCTCGCCGTCGGCCGGCTGGCCGGCGCCGTCGAGACCCGAGCGGATCGAGCCCGAGACGGTGGTGAGGTCGGTCCACACCGGCAGTCCGGCGGGGATCCCCAGCCGGACGTCGCCCGAGGCGGCCCTGGCCGACAGCTTGCCGCCGTGCACGCGGTCGATGGTGAAGTCGCCGCTGCCGGTGGCCATGGAGACGTCGGCGTGCGACTGCCCGACCCGGAGGTCGCCCGATCCGGTCTTGACGACGGCCGCCGCGGCCGCGGTGCGGATCTCGACGTCGCCGGAGCCGGTCGAGATCGCGACGGCTCCGCCCCCGTGGCCCAGGTGCACATCGCCGGACCCGCACCGAACGCGCAGGTCCTGCTCGGCGTGGTCGACCCGAACGTCTCCCGAACCGGTCTCGATCAGCGCCGGCCCGCCGACCGTCTGCAAGGTGACGTCCCCTGACCCGCTCTTGACGGCGGCCCGGCCGGCCTCGCCGGTGACGTCGACGTCAGCGCTCCCGGTCTTGGTGCCGACGTTGGACGAGGTCGGCACCACCAGTCGAACGTGCAGTTCGGCATCGGGGCCGAAGAAGCCGCCCCGCTGGCGAGGGGCGATCACGTCGAGGTTGGTGCCGTTGAGTTCCACGCGGACCTCATCGGCGGTCCGCCCCTCGATGCTCACCGTCGTCTGGCTGGTCTCGGTGCAGGTGATCGCGACGGTGCCCTTGGCCACCTCGACCTGGAGGTCGAGAGGTGTCGGGGTGTCGAACTGGTAGTCGGTCATCTCTGGTCTCCTGTGTCGAGGGTGTGCGATCCCGCGGGGCCGACCTGGGTCGGTCCCGGCGAGGGGTGGGTTGTCGGCTGCTTGGTGTCGGGTCAGAGCCAGCCGGTCATGCGGCGCTCGCCGCGCTTGGTACCGAAGGCGTTCTGAAGCTGGTCGCCGAGTTGGCGGATGCTGGAGAGGTCGAGGTCGACATTGATGGCGTCCTCGTTGGTGGCACCTCGGACGACGTTGACCAGCCAGGTGTTGAGGGAGTGGCCGGAGCGGGCGGCGAACTCCTCGGCCCGGGCCTTGACCGACTCGGGGATCCGGAGCGTGATCCGGGCGACGGAGCCGTCCTCGTCCTCGGCGGGCGGTGGCGTGGCGTTGCTGGGCGACTGTGCCGGTGTCGGCTGCTCGGCCGGGGCCTGGTCGACGACGAAGTCGAGGTCGCGGCCATCGAGTCGCACGTCGACACCGCCGGCAGACATGGCCGAGGTGATCTCGGCGGCCGCGTGCGAGATGGCCTCCATCATGGCCAGCCGGGCCGAGGAGTCGAGTGCGTAGCCCAGGCGTTCGGCGATCTCCTTGGCCTCCGGGCCGGTGGCCTCGGCGGCCGAGAGCAGGTCCTGGCGCAGCCGCTCGACGTACGGGGTGATGTCCATGCGCACCACTATGACATCACTTTGATGTCAGGTCAACATCAATCTGACGTCACCCGGCTGTCGCGGGACGTCGCGGGTGCCGCCGAGTGTCAGGACGCGTCCGGTGGATCGAGCTCGGTGTAGATCGCGATCACGTTGATGGCATCCAGGACGTTGCGATAGAGGTCGATCGTGAGCGGGCACCCGAACCCGGCATCGCCTCGCCCATCCACGCTGATCCGCAGCGCGCGAAGCTGGCCACTGCGGGGTTCGGGCCGGGGGTGGCCGCACGTGGTGAGCGGGGGCACGGCCTCGATGATGCGCACCTCGGCCTGCCCGGTGGCGTTATCGGCCGGCCGGGTGGCGGCCGTGGCCACCAGTTCTCGCACCTGCGCCCACCCGGGCGTCGAGGCCGCGGTGCCTGACAGCGACTCGCTCAGGACGCCGTCGACGAAGACGTCGACGGCCACAGCGAACTGGGGGCGGGGGCTTCCGGTCACCGCGAAGCGCAGGAACCCCCAGGCTTCCTCGCGTAGGGGATAGCGCGCTTCGCACTCCGACCCGGACGGCACGGCGGTGAAGACCGAGATCACCGCGCCGCTCTCGACCGGTGCCCCGGTGGGTGGTTGAGATCCGAGCACCAGGTCGAGGGGTTCACACGCCCGCAACGGACGCAGCACGACCTCGTACCCCTCGCCCTCGAGGAGTTCCTGCGCCTCCGGGCCGGTGTGGCCGAACAGCGACGGCATCGGCTCGGTGTAGGGGTCCATGGTCAGCGTCAGCGCCACGAGAACCGCGATCGCACCCAGGACGCCACCCACCAGCGGCCATGGGCTTCGGCCCTCGCGGCCCGGGCCGCGAATCGCCTCCTCGAGGGCGGCGCGCACCACCGGGTCCGGGTCCTCGGCCCGTCGGATCGCCCGCTGCTGGTCCAAAAGCACCTGGTCGACGTACTCGTGCGCCAGGCCCTCGGGCGCGCCGAGTTCGACGGCGTA